>JAGXLC010000088.1 GCA_018334875.1 Bacteroidales bacterium
ATAAATCCAAAGCATTGGAATATTATAGACTTTTTATAAGCGAATTGCCACCCCAACAGCGTTCAGAGCATGAAGTAAGTAAGAAGGGCATTGTTATTACTTATAGAAAAGTAGCTGAAGACAATATTAAAAAACTGAAGAAAGAACTTTTTTTCCAGGGAGAACTTGATTAAACTTGGTATAATAAGGAGGGAATAATAATTTAAAATTCCCATAGTGAGTTTGTTTCCTTTTTCGCCAGGGATAAGGAAATTTCTGCAAAATATATGGAGGAGATCATCGAAATTATGAAACAGGAGCTGAAAAAATAACAATCCATTGATATCCTTTCTGATTTAACTTTTTAATTGGTGCCTTTTATATATGGGGGTGATATTAAATTTATGTTAAATTTTCTAAATATATCATCATAATTGTAGGGGTGAATTGGTGATTTTTTAAATTTGCACCCTGTTAGCAATACAATGTACTTGTGTAATTGTCGGGTCGAAAATTTTAAACAAATATTGTTGTGTATTTGTTTAAAAGAGAATGTTTGGGTGATTATTTATAAAATGGAGTGCTATGCAAAGAAAGAAAACAAAAAAAGCGGATTTGGAAAGGAAAAAAGGCCTGTTTCTGGAAATAGGGTTTATATTTGCCCTGGGTTTGATTGTGCTTGCTTTTGAGTGGACTACCAGACCTGGAACGACAGAAGGTTTTCAGAATCAGGATGAGTCCGATATTGTTCAGGAAGAGATACCGATAACCCGTCAGGAAAAGAAAAAGGAGCCACCACCGCCACCACCCTCATCCACCGAAGAACTGAATATTGTGGATGACGATGTTGATATTGAAGATGAGCTTAGGCTGGAGGAAACTGAGGCCGATCAGGATACCGAGGTCGCAATTGACGCTTTTGCCCAGGAAGAAGAGGAGGAAGAAGAGGAACAGCAGACTTTTATGATTGTTGAAGAAATGCCCGAATTTAGAGGGGGCGGAATAGATGCGTTCCGTAATTATGTTCAGAAGACTGCGGAATATCCCACAATAGCCCAGGAGAATGGTATTGAAGGAACGGTATATGCCAGATTTGTGGTGGATGCCGATGGCCAAACCAGGGAAATTCGAATCCTACGCGGTGTAGACCCCTCGCTTAATAAGGAAGTGATACGTGTGATATCCAATGCTCCGGGATGGGAGCCGGGTAAACAAAGAGGTCAGGCCGTAAGGGTACAGTTTACCATTCCGGTGGTGTTTAATTTGAATTAGGGATAAAAACAGGACAATTCATTATTTATATTTTAGATACAGACCTGGCGGGGATGATTTACCCCCGCCAGGTCTTCTTTCATGTACCCGTTAAAACATCCCAGTAACTATGAAAGGGAAGAAATAGAAAAAGTATGGCTTTTTTAGCCGATTTTGAATATATATATAATGATCTTACTCTGCTTGTCCCGGAAGGAGGGATAAGAACCATGGTTTTGTTTTTGTAAAAGTAAAATTCCGGTGTATATTCGCAGATGTTAAAAGAAGAAATGGGATGAAAAAGACACACCTTTTCAGGACATTGATATTTCTGATAATTGGCATTGGCATATTTATCTATATTTATAAAGATTTGCAACTGGATCAAATTGGGAATACCCTTAGTTCACTTAAATATGAATGGATTGTATTATCAGGGATATTTGGTCTTGCCAGTCACTTCGTCCGTACATTACGGTGGCAGCTCCTTATCGAACCACTGGCCCACAAACCCAATACATTGAATACCTATCTGGCTGTGCTTATTTTGTATTTGTTTAATATTTTGATACCCAGGGGAGGTGAAATCGCTAGGTGCACGGCTCTCAACAGATATGAAAAGATACCATTTCCAAAACTGCTTGGAACAGTAGTAACTGAGCGTTTGTCAGATTTAGCCATATTTGCACTCATTTTAGTCGCTCTTATAATATGGGATTCCCCCGTTATTGATAATTTTTTTAACAACAATCCCAGGCTTGTAGATGGATTCCGGAATACCATACACAGTGAATATTTTTATCTGACTTTATTGGTTATAGCAGGAGCAGGTTTCTTTATTTTTTATTCCCGGGGTGGTTCCAATTCAACATTGATGGACAAGATACTGAAGGTCAAGGAGCAGTTTCGCGAGGGGATATCCACCATTTCCAGGACAAAGAGTTCGCTGTTGTATGTTTTTTATACTTTGTCTATCATCTTTTTATGGCTCTTAATGCTATATGTCGTATTTTTTGCATATGAGCCTACCTCGAACCTGTCTTTTAAGATAGCCGTTATTACATTTGCGATCAGTTCATTTGCTTTTATCTTGCCCATTCAGGCTGGCATCGGTGCATGGCACTACCTTGTCATTCAGGTTTTGTTTCTCTTCGGTATTGATAAAGATATCGGGGCAGTATTTGCATTGATTGCCCATACTTTTACCAATCTTATTTTTTTGATTGTCGGAACGGTAGCTTTTATCATTTTACCCCTTGTTAACAGTGAAAAAGAGTCCGTCAAGCTTAAAGATATAACCCAAAGTAAAGAGATATAAGGGTTATTAATTCGCAATAAAATTTTTTATCTTTCAAAATTTGAATGAGAACAGTTAATCCAGTCGTATATTTATATGTGTTTCTATGATGCGCTCCGTATATTTTTTCTGAAGGCTTTTTCTGTAGTGAAGAATTTGCTTTTTATGTTCTGTTTCATTGGATTGGTGCCCTTTACCGTCGAAGCCCAGTTTTTCTCTGTATATGATATTGAGAAAGAAAATTATCCGGTTATCCGGGCCCGTTATTCATATATAAAAGAAGGCGGGGAGCAGGTATATCAATTCAGCAGGAAAGATTTGAATGTGTTTGAAAACGAAGAAGAGGCACAGATTCTTTCTTTGAAGGAGCCCAGAAAGACATCTCCGAAAAAGCTTTCAGCTGTACTTACATTCGATGTATCCAGTTCAATGAATAAAGAACGTATGGAGATTGCGCGGGCAGCGGGCTTAAAATTTATTGAACTGTTGCCCCTGGAAGTATCCGAATGTGCTATTTCCAGTTTCGACCACGGAAACTATCTGCATTCTGATTTCACCCATTCGGAACAGCGTTTGAAAGAAGCCATTAAAACACTGAAGCCTCAGGGAGGTACCAACTACAATTCCGGCTTTATCAATCCTTATGCCGGGGCTTTTCAAATTGCAAAAGAAGGAAAATACAAGAAGGTGGTCATTTTTTTAACCGATGGATTGGGTGGTGGAAATGAATCTGAGATCATCCGCCAGGCCAGGAAGCATGATATTGTAGTTTATCCGGTTACCGTAGGATTAGGAATGCCCGATATATTAAAAGAAGTGGCCCTGAATTCGGGAGGCAGGCATTTTGGTGAAGTTACCGATACTTCTGAAGCCCAGGAGATATATAACCAGATATTGCTTAATGCCCAGTCTGTAGAGCCCGGTGAAATAACCTGGAGAAGCCCGAATGGATGCCATGAGCATATCAACACTTTGTTTTCCTATAAAGAACATACCGTTGAATTATCTTATAAACTTTCTGACAGGCAGCGTGTAAGACTTGATATCGATCCGGCATTCATTCAGTTTCAGCCTTCAGAGAATGGGTTGAATTCTGAAAATATTGAACTTTCCGCCATAAATTCAGATTTTACAATTCAGGATATTGTACTGGATAATAAAGAAGAAGGTTTTTCACTAAGCGATCCTCAATTTACTCCTTTTCAGATAAATAAAGATTCTACCGCAGGTATAAGCTTAAATTATGATGAATCGTCTGATAGTGGAGCCTTCACACCAATAAGGATTATCAATGACCGGTGCCCCGATTATTATATTTATGCCAAGGCCGGCAGTGGATCAGGTGCTGCCAGCCTTGAACTGATTACGCCCAACGGGGGCGAGTTGTATTCAGCCGGCTTAAAGGGAAATTTAGAGTGGAAAGGAATTTCTGAACGCGACAGTGTTGCTGTTTGGTTTTCATCTGATCAGGGGGAAAGCTGGAGGTCTGTTGGTACTGCCGGTGGTTTGTCTGATGAATGGAAAGTCCCTGCCGTTCGGGGATCAGATAATTTAATCCGGATTGAACAAAGCAAGTCCGGTTCAGGAGCCAGGGGTATAGAATCTTTGCTAACCCTGAGTGGCACTGGGTATAGTGCACATAATGCCCGTTTTGCCGGGAAGGGCAGGTACATTATTACTGCCGGAGACGATCATTCTCTGAAATTATGGAATTCAAATACAGGCCAATACATTCAATCCTTCAAATTTCATACGGATTGGGTGTATGATGCGGTGGCCAGCCCTGACGGGAAAAAAGTTGTTTCAGCCAGCGATGATGGGAGTGCCATGATTTTTAGCCTCGAAGGCGGGGGCGTGCAGCATCGGCTTTCAGCCAATTATTCAGGCATCAATAAGGCCATCTTTTCAGATGATGGATCGGAAGTTATTACGGCAGGCGATGACGGTGCGATAAGGATATGGGATGCCAACACCGGCCGCCACATATATGGCATCCGTGCTCACAGGGATTGGGCAATCGATGTGGATCAAAGTCCGGATGGAAATATCATTGTTTCAGGAGGTGATGACGGGATGATCAGAACTTTTCGCTATAATCCTGAGACAAGGGGACGCAGAACCTATGAGCATTCTCTTGCAGCTCACACGGGATGGGTAACAGATGTAGAATTTAGTCCCGACGGAACAAAAATTATCAGTGCATCCAGGGATGGAACAGCCCGGTTGTGGAATGCCCATACGGGTTCACTGCTGCATACATTCAGTCAGCATGATGATGAAGTCTATTCCGCTGGTTTTAGTCCTGACGGGACCCGCATATTAACCGTGGGCCGCGATGGTACTTTGCGTATATGGGATCTGCAAAGCAAACATATGGTGCACATGTTGGAGGCAGAAGAAAATAAATGGTACAGAAGAGCCTATTTCGGGCCTGAAGGCAATCGCATCATCACCATTAACAACGAACGTAAGGTGAAAATATGGGTGGTCAATGATACCGAACCTTTTCAGAAGGATAAGTCCGATGAACCCTTTCAAATTGTATCTCCGAAACCTGCCCTCAAAGAAGTAGACTTTGGATCCCACATTACCGGCGTATCTGTTGATACCCTGATCAACAATTTTTTCCTGAACTCTACGGACCATTCTCTCAGGGTCCGCAATGTTTTTATCGGGGGGGATGACGGGACTGATTTTTCCCTGGTTTCCGGACATCAACCCTTTACGCTTCACCCCGGAAAATCAAAAAATATTGAGCTGAATTATTCACCCCGCTTGACAGGTACCAGTGAGGCTTATCTTGGCGTCGTCACTCCTACGGATACTTTAAAAACTTCGCTTCTTGGCAAAGGCATAGAGAAAGGTTACAACATTCCCGCAGACCAGTTAAATTTTGGTAGTGTGAAAATTAGTCATCAACGGGATACTTCATTTGTGTTTATAGAAAATACCGGAAGTACCCCATTGTCTGTCGGGGATTTTGGTATTGAAGGAGCCGGAAGTTCTCAGTTTGATATTACAGATGGTATAGAGGGCCAACGGTTGTCTCCGGGTACATCACATCATATTAACCTTGCTTTTAGTCCTGCACAGGGCGGAAGATCGGGTGCCGTTCTGGTTTTTCGGGTGGATGATCGTTTGCACAGGATTCATTTGTTCGGCAAGGGCTTGGCGCCCCGGGAGATTCATCTGGAGGGAAAAGTGTTAACCCAATCCGGGCATCAGCCTTTATCGGCATCTATTCAGAGTTTTGACTCAAAATCCGGCCGTTTGCTGGATGAAACCCAATCAGGTAATGACGGCCGATATGCTTTCATTTTGAATCCGGAAAGAACATACAGAATCGTAGCGGATAAAGAAGGGTATATTCCCGGTAGCATTCATCTGGATCTCACTGGAACGCCGACGTCAGAAAAAATGGTAAAAAACATTTATCTCCCTGCAATAGATTCAGGTTCGACTGTTGTATTGAATAACATTTTCTTTGAATATGCGAAAGCTCGTTTAACACAGAGCTCCCAGGCCGAACTGGATCGTATGAGCAGATTTCTGAAGGACCATCCGGGCATTACCGTTCAATTAACGGGTCATACCGACAGCATCGGTTCCCGGCAGAATAATTTGACATTGTCAAAGCGCAGAGCCGATGCCGTCCGGGATTATTTAATCGAAACAGGGATCAGCCCTGAAAGAATGACTGCTGAAGGATTTGGTGAAACGCAACCTGTAGCTGAAAACGATACACCGGAAGGACGGCAGAAAAACCGGCGGGTGGAATTTACCATTACGGGTCGTTCTGATTCTTTAAAGCATTAAGTTTGACAGGAAAGGCAGAATGAAACCCGCATGCATCTTGTAAAAGATGGAGTGGATGATACAGTAAATATTGTTTATCTTTATTGGATTTTTGGCTAAACATTGTTTGTCTATAAAGTCAAAGAGATTTGAAAGAGTCTCGTCTGGAATGTTCGCTGGCAAGGCTTGCGAGTTTTGAATGCCAAATGTAGAGACGCACGGCCGTGCGTCTCTACCAGATGTAATTGACTGGCATGAAAAACGAGCGTAACGCAGCCAGCGGATATTATAGACAGACTCTAAACAAAACATGCGGTTCAGGTGTACAATATGATGTTTAGATTTTAATTAAAAATGGACTTATTTTATGGAATATAAAGTAAAAATACTGGAAGTAAATCAGATAACTCATGACGTTAAGGAGTTTATCACGGAAAAACCCAAAGGATATACCTATTTACCCGGACAGGCTACTGTGGTTTCAATCAATAAACCGGGACTGGAGAATGAGAAACGTCCTTTTACTTTTACTTCACTGAATGATCAGGTGAATCTGGAATTCATCATAAAAATTTATTCTGAAAAGCATGGAGTTACAGATGCCATGGATGAATTGAAAGAAGGTGATGAGCTGGTGATCAATGAACCCTGGGGGGCCATAAAGTATAAAGGGCCGGGATATTTTATTGCCGGAGGGGCAGGCATTACCCCGTTTATTGCCATCCTGCGCCAATTGAAGAAAGACGGGAAGGTGGACGGTAATATGCTCTTTTTCTCCAATAAAACCAGGAAAGATATCATTCTGGAGGATGAATTAAAGGATATACTCGGCGACCAGGTTATTTTTACCCTGACCCGTGAAAATCAACCCGGTTACCATTACGGTTATATTAATGAGGATTTTCTGAAGAAACACATTAAAGACCTTAACAAAGAATTTTATATATGCGGTACCCCCGAGATGACGGACGAAATCAATAAAACCCTGGAGAACCTGGGTGCATCTCCCGATTCAGTGGTATTTGAAGGAAAATGATCTCGGGATTTGGTATTTTCCAGCTCAGCGATGACCTTTTCGGGCAAATCGCTGGGCGTTTCGATCTCCTGAATGATGTTACCGATGAAGTAAACGATCCTACCGATCTGGTTGATGGTGTCACCGATGAAGTGGATGGCTTATCGATCTGGTTGATGATGTTATCGATGAAGTGGAAGGTCATACCGATCTGGTTGATGATATCACCGATGAAATAGATGGCCATACCGATCTCTTAGATAATGTTACCGATGAAATGGATTGTCATACCGATCTGGTTGATGGTGTCACCGATGAAGTGGATGGCTTATCGATCTGGTTGATGATGTTATCGATGAAGTGGAAGGTCATACCGATCTGGTTGATGATGTCACCGATGAAGTAGATGGCCATACCGATCTCTTAGATAATGTTACCGATGAAATGGATGGTTGTACCGATCTGGTTGATGGGGTCACCGATGAAGTAAAAGGTCATGCCGATCTGGTTGATGACGTTACCGATGAAGTGGATGGACATACCGACCTCTTCGATGGTCTCACCGGCCTGTTAACAGAACCTTCTTTTAATGCCTCACGCCCCGGCTGCTTGTGGGCAGGTACTTGGGTCGAAGAAAAATATGATGCCTTCGCTACCCGACTGATGTACTGTAGATACAACTGAATGACAACTGAATGACAACCGAATGACCAATGACTATAAACGTCAACCAGGGACCATTAAATCAACTATCGGCCTTATCATCAAATCTTCAAACTCTTTTTCAAACTCTTTGTCAAACTCCTGTCAAACTCTTTGTCAAACGATCAACCCCTTCAGTAGGCCTTCTCAGATGAATTAATCAGTGTATGCCCAATCAGCCGGTCATAACCTTTTTTATAATCGGTGTAGTATATATAAACCATATAATCGTTTTCCGTTTGATAATGGTTTCCTGAAATGTAAAAAGGTTTGACTTCTTCTTCGTTGGATTTGAAGGTATATTTGTAGTCGTGATATCCTTGTTTTAACAGCAATCTTTTTTCAAACACTTTCCTTTCATTATTAAATATCATTCTGTTTTCCGGCTCACAATTCCAGTTGTTGAAGGCGCCCGTAACGTAAAATTTGCCACCTGCAGCGGAGTGTTCGGTTTTCAGCGTAAAATATACATACACATAATCGGCCTCGGTATCCGGATTTTCGCTGTTTTCACTATCGATTTGAAACCGACCGTTCAGGTCTTTATTGTTTTTATATTGCTGGAAATTTCTGTCTTTATCTGTTTCCAGCAGAAAATGAAAATTGTTTTGTTCGAAATTGATTTTTTTAATATGGGCACCTGCATAATCGGTGGTTTTGGTGTTGAAATGGTGAAATTCATTTCCTCCTTTAAAGACCAGTTTTTCATTCATCTCGTAGGAAATTCGATTACCATTCATAGATGAAGGATTCAGGGATTCATACAGTTTTTCGTTGTGGTAATTTTTTTGTACAGCAATTTTGAGATTGTTGTTGGGGTTGTTAAGTTGGATGTTTCCCGTTTGCAGAGATAGATTCAGTTCCTGGTTGGGTTTGTTCCGGCTCATCCGATTGACGCTTTCCGTTTCTCCTTTAATGCCAATGATTTTCTCGCTTACCCTGAATTTTCGTGTTAAAACAGTATCCTGCGGATTGTTATTGGCATACACCATAAGCATGTAGTTCCCCGAAGATACCGGTTTCATGTTTTCATTGGGGATGTTGAGCTCATAGTGTGTGTATTGTCTCAGCGTATTGAAGGAACTATGTGAATTATAGATCTCACTGGTGAATTGCCCTGAAAGATAATCGGATTCAAACAGGTCCGAGGGTTTCCAGCCGGCATGACAATGTATAATTTTATAGGAAAAGTTTTTTGTGCCTCCATCCATATCATCAAAGCTCAGGGTGACCTTTTCTTCTGAATTCAATCTGATGACAGGCGGGGAGAGGGGTTCGTTCATTTTATGCATTTTGACCGTACGGATATTTTCCCGGTTCACTTTTTCTTTTAGAGGCTGGGAGAAGGCAGGTAAAGTGAGAATACCGATGATCAGCGACAGAACAATGGATCTTGTGAGATTTTTCATACCTTAAGAATTAAACATAGCAGGTGCTAAGTTAAAAAATCATTGGTTTTTATTGATCATATAATTGCTCATTCATTGTGCCATAATTTGTTAATTTAATGCAGCGATTGAATGAGAATCCATAAAATTAATTTCATCCTATTTTTATTAATTTTGTTCAATATTAATCATTTGAAATATGGGTATAGCGGAGAACATTTATAAATTTAGAAAGGAGCTTCCCGAAGGGGTAAAACTCGTAGCCATTACCAAGACCAAGCCTAACGAAGATATAATGGAAGCCTATCAGGCAGGTCATAAGATATTTGGTGAGAATAAGGTTCAGGAATTGGTCAGCAAATATCAGGATCTGCCTAAAGATATCGAATGGCATATGGTGGGTCACCTTCAATCCAATAAAGTGAAATATATTGCTCCGTTTGTTCATCTGATTCACGGAGTCGATCGGCCCAAACTTTTTAATGTAATTGATAAGGAGGGGAAAAAGAACAATCGTGTGCTGGATGTTTTGATGCAGTTTCACATTGCCAGGGAGGAAACCAAGTTCGGATTTAATTTACAGGAAGCAAAGGAGTTGCTGGATTCCGAAGCTTTTAACAATTATGATTTCATAAAGGTAAGAGGCCTTATGGGAATGGCTACTTTTACTGAGGATATGGAACAGGTAAGAAGTGAGTTTCGGGAACTTGTAAATATTTTCAATAAACTGAAGGAAAATTATTTTCCCAATGATCCGGCTTTTAAAGAAATTTCCATGGGCATGTCAAATGATTACCACGTGGCCCTTGAGGAAGGCACCACCATGGTGCGTATAGGGAGTTTGATTTTTGGGAAAAGAAATATTCATTAATTTTACGTCGTCTAAATACAATAACAAAATAATATGATCAATACAGAAACCACGTATCTCGGTACACAATTAAAGAATCCTGTTGTAGTGAGCAGTTCGGGTTTATCCAATACCGTTGACAAAATCCGCAAGATAGAGGAAAACGGGGCCGGCGCAGTGGTGCTCAAATCATTGTTTGAAGAACAGATCAATTATGATGCGGCCACACTGGCAAAAGGTACAGACTATCCCGAGGCCATGGATTATGTAAATTATTATATCAGAAACAATTCTGTGGAAAATTACTTAAAACTGATCCGGGAAGCCAAGGAGAAGGTATCCATTCCTGTTTTTGCCAGCATCAACTGCATTTCCTCCAAACGATGGGTTGAGTTTGCCAAACAAATTGAAGAAGCAGGCGCCGATGGCTTAGAGGTTAATGTGTTTATCCTGCCCCTGGATAAAAATGCAAAAGCCGATAAGTATGAGCAGATCTATTACGAACTGGCCGACAAATTAAAGGATACCATAAGCATTCCCTTTGCCTTCAAGCTTAGCAACCATTTCACCAATCTTGTGGGTGTAGTGGAAAGGTTAAATGCTTTGGATGTACCGGGAGTAGTGCTTTTCAACCGTTTTTATGAACCGGATATTGATCCGGAAACCATGGAATTCACTTCTGCTCCCGTCTTTAGTTCTCCAGCCGACTTGCGCCATTCTTTAAGGTGGGTGGGCATTGTATCTTCCAAAATCCATAAGATCGATATTGCAGCAAGTACTGGTGTGCACGACGGTAAGGCTGTAGTGAAACAATTGCTTGCCGGTGCGGATGCCGTTCAGATCTGCTCTACCATATATAAAAATGGTTTTGGCCAGATTAGCAGGATACTGGAGGAATTAACAGAATGGATGGAAAACCATTCTTATGAAACAATTGACCAGTTCAGGGCAAAATTGAACTACCGAAACTTGAAGGATCCTTTGGTTTATGAGCGTTCACAGTTTATGAGGTATTTTTCCAGCATTGAGTAGTTGCGGAACCGGTATCTTCTGGAATTGTACTGAATTCATTCTCTAATATGTAACAGCTTACCTCTGTTATTTTTCGGGTTGTATCGCCTTATAATGGAAGACCTGATAAATTCCCGCCATTAGTCTGTTCTCAGGCAGTAAAAAGAAAACAAGTAAAAAGTTTCAGTAAATTCGGTGATTTATCTCACCGGCTACTGCTTAGAAAGATCACCACTTTATTCGTCTTTATTTAAAAGTCTATATTCAATTTTACAGCAACAAAAATTCAGAAATATCGAATCGATTACATTAACAATAAAAAATCATGTATTATGAAAAAGCTACTACTACTATTTATTGTACTGTTTGCTACTGGCTCAGGTATTCAGGCACAATCAGGAATTGCAGAAGCCAAAGCGAAGTTCATTTACAACTTCACCAAATTCTTTGAATGGTCACAATCTGGTCAAAGTGGAGATTTTGTAATTGGTGTGCTGGGGTCGAACGACATTTACCAGGAACTGGAAGACTTTACTGAGGGTAAAAAAGTCATTACCAGAGATATTAAGGTTGAGCGATTCAGGGCAGCCGAAAATGTCAGTGATTGTCATATTCTTTTTGTTTCAAGTGTCCACAGTAAACAACTGATTGGTTTGAACAAAAGATTGAGTTCCAATACACTGCTGGTCAGTGATAGTGAAACAGGCATAAAGCGGGGAGCTGCTTTGAATTTTGTTCTTGAGGACGATCGGTTGAAATATGAGTTTGCGGCTTCTCATGCCAAAGATAAGGGATTAAAGTTCAGCTCCCGCATCAAGGATATGGCTTCAAAGAATTATTAATTAAACGTTGCTTTTTTTGTTGTCCTCATAGATCAGTTCCGTTCATTTCCAGGTATTTGGTTTACCCGGATTTGTTGCTAGATTAACGGGTGTGGGTTCAGAAATGAATCTACACCCGTTTTTCTTGTATTTGAAAATTAACCATACGCTTTCCTGTATTCCCGGGGGCTTAACCCCGTAATTTCCTTGAATTGTCGGTTGAAATTGGCTATATTCCTGTACCCGCTTTCAAAACAAATCTCTGTAGGAATACTTAGCCTGAGTAGGCCTTTTACCTTATTGATTGTCAATTGATTCATTGATCCCGGGATAATTAATTCGGTCAATCACAAAATTTATTTCTCCGAAAGGGTTGATTCTTGGAGTGCCCTTTTTCTGTTTTTATCATGTTGTTGAATTTGGCTGTAAGTTAATGATAATATTTTTGTCATCATAAATGATAATTCAGTTGACTGAAAGTGGATATTTAAACTTCAAGATAGATATTCAGTGGACTGAAAGCATGTCAGTGACATCCACAATGCATATTCCGGCCCGGGAAAGTAATTACTTTTCGTATAAAATCCACGTTATGGCGAAGAAAAGTATATATCTTAACCAGGATATTGCCCTGGCAGAGCAAAGAAAGTATGTTCGAAGATCAATGATTCATTCATTCCACCAACAGGGTATCAACCGTATAGGAATATGAATTCCGCGTTACATAAAAGACATAGTTGCCTTTTTGTCTGGTAACCAGATCAATTATGGTATCCGCGGTAACGACCACCTGCGGGCATGTACCATGGCTTTCATAATCTCCTATGGCTTGAAGTCTGTAAAGCTGGGTAGCAACGGTATCGGTATCGCTGTTGGTCTGAGGGGGCACGCTATCGAGGCTGAAACGCAGATTGCTCCAGCAACCATTGTTAGCCTCTGCCGTTGCTGCTATTTGAATGGTATCGGAAATTTCTGAACTGTCCGGGATGGAAAATTCGGTTATGGGCACTACATCCGTGGTTCTGATATAACTTCCGTTCTCCTCCATACAGGAAACGGCCAAAAAAATAAGGGACAAATACATTAGTGTTTTCATGGTTTTTTGGTTTTTGTTATTATTACAATATTTTATGGGTTTTGGTTTTGAACTTCTGCAGAAGAATAGGTCCGATTATTGCTTCCACATTGTAAAGAAACAAATTTTTTCGTCTGTTATTTAATCTCTACGGAATATATTGTTAAAACGCTGCGTGTTAAAGCAGACAAAAAAGATATTGTAGAGGCATTAACAGGATATGTTACGGATCATCACCGTTTTATGCTAAAAACAATATTATCCAACATTTCAAAGATAGAAACAACACTGGCAGAGACAGAGGGTCAAATTGAAAAAGTTATTGAACCCTACAAAGAGATCATTGAGCTATTGGAAACGATTCCCGGGGTGGCATATAATGGAGCTATTGGAAAGGGGGTATCCCTGTATACGCGGATTAATATCAACAACATGTATAAACCGGGGATCATTGAAGAAACTAAAATATTTTGGCAAATTTACATCAATGAGATAGGTTTCATTCATGTTTTAAGAGGCCTTAAGGGGATAGTTAA
>JAGXLC010000089.1 GCA_018334875.1 Bacteroidales bacterium
TCTCTTCCGACCACAATATTGTTCTCAAAAGTAAAGGAGCGGTGGTCTTCCACACGGGTAGCCTGAACCTGATACATATCGGCAAAAGCAAATATATTGTTGGTAATGTTATTTTCACGACCGTAGTGCTGATGGAATCCGCCGGTTTTTGTATTATATACCAGGTTGTTCTTCATGGTGATATCCGAAGATCCCTCGTCGGTATATAATCCCCAGCCACCGTAGGAATAGGCATGAATGTCGTGGACTACATTGTTGTTGATCTGCGTACCTTCCGATTTACCAAGGGTATAAACACCTGCCATGTCGCTTAGCAGGGCCCACCCGATGTGATGGATGCGATTATATTCTATTTTGTTTTTTTTGGCCGGGCTGTAGGAATACCCCCAGACCCATCCGACGGAAACCCCTGAATACCGGAAGTTGCCAATATCATTATGCAGGATCCTGTTGTTCCCGCTTTGTCCGATCCATACGCCTACACCACTGGGAAAATTATATCCGCCTCCCTGTATGATACAATTTTCTACCTGAATGTTCTCCGTGAGATTTGATGAATCTTCGGGTATCTGCGTATCTCCGATTCTTACGCCCCCTGCTCCCAGATCATGGACATAACATCGCTTCATAACACAATCATTCGTGCCTTTACGGAACCAGATTCCATGCTGCCCGGTATGGGCTATCTCACAATCCTCAAATACAATATTCTCTGCATGATCAATCTCCAAAGCTGCACCTATCGTATTGGCAGCCTGGGCGGGCTCAAAACCGGAACGCGGGAGGTTGTAATTGGAATGATGAAAACGGATGCCTTCAAAGGTTATGTTTTTCACTTTTTCCTCCGGAGTCCCTTTGATCACCAAAAGCTTGTCAGTAACCGGAATGTTGAAATTCAAATTTTGACCCTTTTCTTCTTCTTTGGGTATATAATAAAGCTTGGATTGTCCGTTGCTTTTCGAAGCATACCACTCGCCTGGCGCATCCAGGGCATCTTTATAGTTTTCCAGGAAAAAGCGCGTACCTTCTTTCATGGGATTCCAGGGTTTCATGCCCGTTCCCATGGTTTTAAATACACCAGCCTTTTCACTTTTACCCGACAAATAACGGATGGTATTGTCCCACTTAAAAAAGGCATGAAAACGCACATCCTGGAGCTTCGGGAGGGATAAACCCAACAGGTCTGCTGTAGTCTTTTCCGGAAAGAAAAGCTGCTGTTCTGCTTTTTCCGGCACTCTTCCATCCCCCTTTTCAATAATTTCTTCCTCCACATTCTCAAACCGGAAAAATCCGCTGTCGGGAGTTCTGGCCCGCCTGGCTCGTTTCCCGTTGACATAAAGATCAAACAATTCTTTGGGACCGGAAAAGGATAGGCTGCAGATCTCTGTTGTAGTTTCCAGCTTCATTGACTTCGCCCCGCTTATCACAGGTTCGGCTCCCTGAACAGCTTGCCAGATGATCTCAATGTTTTTATTGCCACCAAAATCTTCATTGAAGGTCAGCGGCTTCTGAAGCGTATAGGTTCCATCATGCAACAACACCCTTAAAGTACCCTGCTTCATTTCAGAGAGCCGGTCCTTCAATTCATCCTGAGCTTTTCCCAGGGTCTTTAATGGTGCTTCCTCATTACCAGCACTGGAATCATCTCCATCCGGGGAAACATGAATCTCGTTTTCCGTTCCACAGGAGATAAAAAATACGGTAAGTACCAGCAAAATATATTCGCTTAGTCTCTTTAAGTGATAATCATTCATCGTAATATCATTTATGGTAGATATAAATTCTTGTACCAAAATAACAAAATTCTTTTATATCTTTATGAATTCAGGTCGTACAAAAATGTTTCTTAATATTGAAATCCCAGGAAAAGCCATAAAGTACTCATTTCAAAAGTTTAGTAATATGAAAAAACCTGTTTTATATTTCATCTTATTTTTAGCCTTTTTAGGCCCCATTTTCGTTTACGGACAGCAGCCGGAAATAAGAAAGATCTGGGACAAAGCTCCCCATAATGCCTTCACCGATCTGATACGGTACAAATCCTATTTTTACTGCACATTCCGGGAAGGTGAAAGCCACGTTCCCCATGATACAACAGAAAATGGAACCATTCATATCATTCGCTCTAAGGATGGAAACGAATGGAATTCCGTGGCCTCTTTAACAAGCGACAAATATGATCTTCGCGATCCGAAACTTTCCATAACTCCGGACAACAAGCTTATGGTGCTCATGGGAGGCTCGCATTACCGGAAAGGTGAAAATCTGGAGAAATTATCCCACGTTGCATTTTCGGGCAATGGTTCTGATTTTACCCAACCCAGACCGGTTGCCATAGAAGAATCCGTTCGCACGCAACACGACTGGATATGGAGAACCACATGGAGAAAAAACACAGGTTATGCTGTAGTTTACCAAACACGGCTACCGGACGATACCTGGCAAACGAGACTTCTGAAAACAAAAGATGGCCTTTCCTACCAACACGTTTGCGAACTCGATGTGGGTTCAAAACCAAATGAGGCTACCATCCGCTTCGACGGAGAACAGATGTTCGTATTGGTTCGTCGTGGCAATGGCGCCAACGGGATGCTGGGCAAAAGCCGGCCGCCTTATCAGGATTGGACCTGGCATGAACTGGGATTTCGCCTGGGAGGCCCCAATTTCCTTTTTCTGCCGGATGATAAGCTTTGTATTGGCAGCCGCCATTACAAAGATTCGGGAGCCCGAACAGCTCTTTTTGTAACAGACAGACAAGGTAACTTAAAGCAAACCATCGACCTGCCCAGCGGGGGAGATACAAGCTATCCGGGAATGTTGATCTTCAACAACAAACTCTGGGTATCCTATTACTCCAGTCATGAAGAAAAAACGGCCATTTACCTGGCCAAAATAAAAATGAACAATTTGTTGAAATAAATAAAGATCAGTATAATGGAAAAAAGACATTTTCCCTGCTTCATCAGTAAAAAATACATTTTCTTTCTATTTGCAATATTTTTTGTCTCTGTGGTAACCGCCCAGGAGAATCATCTAACAGGTGACTGGTATGCCAAAAAAGCCAATCAAACCCAGCAGGATGGCCAGACATTAACCCGCCACGACATCAACAGCCACAACTGGCTGAATGCAGTGGTCCCCGGAACAGTCCTCACCACCCTCCTGCACAATAACGAAATTCCGGATCCCTTTTATGCAACAAACAACGACTCGATACCCGACATTTATAATACAGGGGTGGATTACTACACCTATTGGTTCTATACTACTTTTGAAATCCCGAAATCAAAGGAATACTCAAATGTATGGCTCAATCTCCGGGGCATAAATTATTCCGCCGAAATATATCTGAACGGCCATAAAGTAAACCGTGATAGCATAAAAGGAATGTTTCTCCGCCATCGGCTGAACATCACTGATCTCACAAAGCGGGGCGAGAAGAACCGGCTGGCCATACTGGTCCATCCGCCCAATCCACCGGGAAAGGCCAATGGTGGTCAGGGGGGTGACGGTATCATAGCCAAAAATGTAACCATGCAGTTTACTGCCGGCTGGGACTGGATAAAACCCATCCGTGACCGGAATACCGGCATCTGGGACAAGATCTCCGTAACCACCAGCGGGCCGGTAACGCTTGAAGATCCGTATATTATAACGGATGTTCCCGGAAAACGGGAACCGGAAGAAGAACAGTACCCCGCTTATGTGAATGTTGCTGTTCAGGCACAAAATCATGGGGAAAAAGCGCTTTCAGGTTATTGCACTTATAAAGTGGGAGCTTATTCAGATACTATGTCCATCCAAATACCGGCAGGAAGCAAAAAACGAATCGAATTCGAAACCCTGGAAATTCAGGATCCAAAACTCTGGTGGCCCAACGGCATGGGAAAAGCCAACCTCTATCCGGTAGAAATACAATTTTTTAATAAAGACAGTCAAACTTCCGACAACAAAAACCTGAAAATCGGAATCCGGGATATTACCACAAAAATGGATACATCTTCAGGAGGACGTATGTTCAGGGTCAACGGCCAGAAACTTTTTATCCGGGGAGGCAACTGGATCGCTTCGGATGCCTTGCTTCGATTGTCTGCTGAACGTTATGAGCATGAAGTACGGATGCATGCAGAAGCCAATTTGAATACCATCCGCATCTGGGGCGGCTCCATTACTGAAAGGCCCGAATTTTATGAAGCCTGCGACAAGCACGGCATACTTGTATGGCAGGATTTATGGATAACAGGAGATTGCAACGGCAGATGGAGGGATCCGAAGAAAAAGGAAAACCGCAAACAAAGGCGTCAATATCCCGATAATCACCAGCTATTCCTTAAGTCAGCAAGGGATCAGATAAAGATGCTGCGCAACCATCCAAGCCTTTGTGTATGGATCGGTGGCAATGAATTTCCTCCCCCTCCCGGTATCAACGATTCATTGAAAAACAAAATCTTTCCTGATCTCGACAGAAAAAGGGAGTATTTCGAGTTGTCCACTTCAGAAAACCTTTCCCAGAACATATATCCCGGAACAGTTGGAGATGGTCCTTACGGCTACCAGGATCCGGAGATGTTTTTCAACAAAAGACACTATCCCCTTAATTCGGAGATTGGCTCTGTCGGGATGCCGGTCTATGAAACTCTTGAAAAAATCCTCTCTCCCGAACATATAAAAAATTTTCCCGGCACAAAAGATGAACCTGACAGAGAATGGCGCTACCATTGCTATATTGGTTACAGTACCGGTCGTTTTGATTACATCGATATTTATGGTACCCCCGAAACTGCAAAGGCATTCTGTGAACAGGCACAGATTGCCAATTATCTGCAATACCGTTCCCTTATAGAGGGCATGAATGCACAGATGTGGAACTGGTACACCGGGGTGCTGATATGGAAAACCCAGAATCCCTGGAGCTCACTGAGAGGTCAGCTCTACGACCATTCACTGGCACAAAACGGTGCTTTTTATGGTGTCAGGAAAGCAGCAGAACCATTGCATGCTCAAGTTAATTTGGGCGATAGAAGTGTAAAAGTCGTCAATACTACTGCCCACAACAAAGAAAATCTTACACTGGAAAGCAGTATTTATGACAGGTTGGGAAAGCAACATAAAAAAACAGTTCGAAGTATTTCCATCCCTTCCATGGATACCAAACGGCTATTCAAAGTCTATCCTCCATCTGATACCACCAAAGTGTTCTTTGTGAAGCTAAAGCTTTTAGAAAACAACAGAGAAATTTCCGAAAATTTCTACTGGCTCAGTGACAACCGCTATAACTTTAGGTATCTGAACCAATTGAAAGAGGTTCAGGTATCCCTGAGTGACGAAAGGCTAGATGATAGCACTATAAAAATCAACCTGAAAAATGAAAGCAGTACTCCTGCCCTTTGGAACCGGCTTCAGCTTCACGACTCCAAGAGCAATGAAAGGATTCTCCCCGCTTTTTATTCGGACAATTATTTTTCTTTGCTTCCGGGTGAGTCGAAAACAGTAACAATTGATCTCCCCGCGGGTGCTGAGAAAGAAACAGCGGATATGTCGGTTGAACTTTCCGGATTCAATACAGAAAACCGGAAAATTCAAATTATGGAATGAAACCCGCATCTAGGAACCTTTACAACAAGGAGATGATTAACATGCGGGTTCCATGGCAATACAAGCAGAGTGTATGAATTTAGCATGTAAATCAAATTGGAATTCAAAGCTTTAATAAACTGTTAACCGAATGAATAAAAAAACATTAGTTTTTATTATATTTGGAACCAAACAGATAAGAAATTCAAAGTCATGAAAACCCTAAAAACCCTTTATCGCCCAATTTTTCTCCTTTTCGCTTTACTCATATCCATTAATGTTTGGTCTTTACCCGAGAGTGAAGATCCACCTTTCATGCTGTGGTACAATCAGCCGGCAGCAGAATGGACAGAAGCCCTGCCGCTTGGTAACGGCAGACTTGGGGCCATGGTATATGGAACCATACAGCAGGAAAGGATACAACTAAACGAAGAAAGCCTGTGGGCAGGACAACCGGTAGATGCACATCCTCCTGAATTCAGGGAACATTTACCAGAGATACAGGAAGCGCTGCTGAATGACAATCCGGCGCGGGCCAAAAAGCTGATGCAGCAATACGGCACGCAACGCCCCACTTCTTTTCGCTCATACCAGCCGTTAGGAGACATCCTGCTGTCATTTGAAGGACTGAATGATACCAATAACTATCGTAGAGAACTCAATCTCAATACAGGCATTTCAAACGTAGCTTTTGATTCGGAGGGGCAGCATCATACCAGGGAAACTTTCATATCCGCAACGGACGATGTTCTGGTAATAAGGCTTCAGGCAGGAGATAGAGATAAGCTTAACCTGGATATTCACCTTACCCGCTCAAAAGATGCCCAGACGAAAGCCGCAGACAACAACACCCTTATATTTAAAGGTCAGATTATTGACAGGAAGCCCCCGGAAGGACCCGAACCCAACCCGGGCGGATCCGGTCCTGGTGGAAAACACATGCGGTTTGGCGGAGTCCTGAAGGCCTCGACAGAGGGCGGAAGCATTATTTCCAGGGACAGCACCTTACAAATTAAGGAGGCCAGCCAGGTAACCATTCTTTTTTCTGCTGCTACAGATTATGATTTAAGCACCATGAATTTTGACCGCACCACTGATCCGGTGGCTAAAGCCCGTGCAACAGTTAATAATGCCATGCAAAAACCTTACAGAGTGCTTCGCAGACACCATGTTGCAGAACACCGGGAGATGTTCGAAAGGGTGGACCTTAATCTGGGACAGAGCCAGCAAGACAACCTTCCTACAAACAAACGTCTTGAAGCCTTAAAAGAAGATAAAGCGGACCCTGCTTTGGTCGCTTTGATGTTTCAATACGGCAGATACCTGCTGATGAACAGCTCACGTTATCCTGCAAGATTGCCGGCAAATCTCCAGGGTGTATGGAATAAAGAAATGTGGGCTCCCTGGGAAGCAGATTATCACCTGAACATCAACCTGCAGATGAATTACTGGCCGCACAATCCCGGAAACCTGCCGGAGACGATCATTCCTTACCTCAATTTTGCCGAATCATTGGCAGAACATGGAAAAGAAACAGCCCGCAAAATGTACGGAGCAGATGGCTGGGTAGTCCATCATTGTACAAACGTTTTCGGCAGGACTACACCTTCGGGCTCTACGGAGGAATCCCAAATAAACAATGGATACTTTCCCGTGGCGGGAGCCTGGTTTTTGATGCCTCTGTGGCGACACTATGAATTCTATCGCGACAAGCAACTGCTGGAGGAAAGAATATATCCATTAATGAAAGGTTCGGCGGAATTCATACTCGACTTCCTGATAGAAAATGAGCAGGGACAACTGGTAACCGCCCCGTCCCACTCCCCGGAGAACCTTTATATCCATCCCGAAACGGGAGAACCTCAGCGGTTAACTGTGGCAGCCACTATGGATATCCAGATCATCCATACCCTCTTTTCCGCCTGCATTCAGGCAGCCGACATCCTTGGCAAAGATGCCGGATTGAAAGAAAAGCTCCGTACAGCCCGTGAGAAATTGCCGCCGGTTCAGATAGGGGACGATGGTACCATACAGGAGTGGATCAGGGATTATGAGGAAGAGAATCCGGGCCACCGCCATATTTCCCATCTCTTCGGATTATACCCGGGAACGACGATTCATCCGGGCAAACCAGAACTATTCAAAGCCGCGGAAAAAACAATTGAACGACGCCTGGCTCATGGCGGCGGCCATACCGGCTGGAGCCGGGCATGGATCATCAGCCTTTTTGCACGGCTGCAGGATGAGGAGAGGGCCCATGAAAATGCCCTGGCGTTGCTTAAAGAATCCACACTGACCAACCTGTTCGATACCCATCCGCCTTTCCAGATCGACGGAAACTTCGGATTTACTGCAGGCATTTCAGAAATGCTGATGCAAAGCCACAGGGATACCATTCGTATCCTCCCGGCCCTGCCCGATAAGTGGGAAAAGGGATATATCAGAGGGTTACAGGCCAGAGGAAATTTCCGTGTAGACATTCACTGGGACAATCATAAGCTGAGAAGAGTGGCCGTAACCTCCAAACAGGGCAATATGTGCACCCTACGGTATAGAGATTCCACCATAACATTCAATACCCGGGAAGGAAAAACCTATGTATTCGATAACAATCTACTTCCCATAGATGAAGATTAAAACTTTAATTGCGGTCTTAAAAGATTGAGATCAATGTGTTGCCACCATTATTTAAAATTAGGAGTTCCTTACTTTTTATTTTTAGAGCTCCTGTTTTGATCATTAAAATATTGGATCATTGGAATTTGTTTAGGATTTAGAATTTAGAATTTAGAATTTAGGATTTTGACATTTAGAATTTCCAGCTTATCTGGATTAGAGTTTGATATATTAAAGTCTGTCCTCAATTAACTATGAATCGCAAATATTATTTTTATTTTTGTTAAAAGATATTACTTCTGAATATGGATAAATCTAAATAAAACCATAAGCCCTATGAAATCATTCAATCCCTTAATGGATCTCTATGCTCAAAGCTCATGCAAAGGAATAAAAGCCAAATGGTTCATTTTAGGCCTGGGAGGGGCTGCCGTTGCAGGATTAACCGGCTGTGACACCTCCGAAGATGATAAGCCTGAACAGCCCAATATTATTTATATTATGGCTGACGATCATGCTTATCAAGCCTTAAGCTGTTACAGCGGAGAACTTATCCAAACTCCGAACCTGGACCAAATTGCAGAAGAAGGCGTTCAGTTTACCAACAGTTTTGTCACCAACTCCATCAGCGCCCCCAGCAGAGCTGTGCTGCTCACCGGCAAACACAGCCATCTGAACGGGGTTATCGACAACCGCGAACCCTTTGACAGCACCCAGGTGACCTTCCCGAAATTATTGAAGGATGCAGGCTATCAAACTGCAATGATCGGTAAATGGCATCTGAAAACCCAGCCCACAGGCTTCGACTTCTGGAAAGTATTGCCGGGGCAAGGAGACTATTACAACCCGGTATTCATAGAAAATGGCAAAAGAGTCAAAGAAGAAGGCCATTCTACCAATCTGATCACCAATTTTGGTCTCAACTGGCTTAAGCAAAGGGATAAAGACAAGCCTTTCAGCATGATGGTACATTTCAAAGCACCCCATCGAAACTGGATGCCTGACACAACAGAATTTGACAGATTCGATGATACGAAATTTCCCGTTCCATCTAACTTCTTTGACGATTACGAAGGAAGAAAAGCGGCTCAGGAACAAGAAATGAGCATATGGAAGGACATGCGGCTGGTATGGGATCTTAAGCTGTTGGATGACGAGGGAGAAATAGAAAACGGAAGAGGAGGTTTCAAGAGTAAAATAAACAGAATGAATCCTGCCCAGAGAAAGGCCTGGAATGAAGAATATGATCCCAGAATCAATGATTTCAAAAACGCAAACCTGGAAGGCAAAGAACTGGCCCGCTGGAAATATCAGAAATACCTTACCGATTATTTGCGGACTATTGCCGGAATAGACCGGAATGTAGGCAGAATTATGGAATACCTCAAAGAACAAGGCCTCGCTGAAAATACATTGATAATCTATGCTTCCGACCAGGGATTTTATCTGGGAGAACACGGTTGGTTCGACAAACGGTTCATGTATAACGAGTCCCTGCGAACCCCACTCATCATGAGACCCCCCAAAGGGTATACGGCACGGGGCGAAATTGATGAAATGGTACAGAATATAGACTATGCCCCTACCATGCTGGATATAGCAGGAGTAGAAATTCCTGAGGATATGCAGGGTCGCTCAATGGTTCCCCTGTTGAAAGGAAAAGATACTGAGTGGCGCGACAAGCTCTACTATCATTACTATGAATATCCCGGTGCCCACTCGGTAAAACGGCATTACGGAATCCGCACCGAACGCTATAAGCTGATGCATTTTTACTATGACATTGACACATGGGAGCTGTACGATCTGAAGAAGGACCCTAAAGAAATGAACAACCTTTACGGCAAGGAAGGATACGATGAAATTACCCGCAGGTTGAAAGAACAACTGGAAGAACTGAGGGATAAATACAAGGTTCCGGAAAAGGATCCTTACCTACCTGAATCTGAATAATCCATATAAACAAATAGCTTATGAAACCCGCATCTAGGGACCTTCACAACAAGGCAATGAATAAAGCATGCGGGTTCCATGGCGAATGAAGCACAAGACTCAAATTTTGAGATTTTATTTAATTGAATTATAAACATATAATCAAACTCTATCCGAATGAATACTTCCGTTTTATCTTCTTTAGGTATAGCATCCCTTCTTTTTTCGGCATGTAACCATGCCACCGAAGGGGAAGCAGAACAAAATGCAGACAAAAAAAATGTAATCCTGATCATGACTGACGACCAGGGATACGGAGACCTGGGCTTTACAGGAAATTCCATTGTTAAAACCCCAACAACAGATAGTCTGGCTGAGGAAAGCGTACAATTTACCAACTTCTATGTTTCACCCGTAAGTGCCCCTACCCGGGCAAGCCTTATGACCGGGAGATATTCGCTGCGCACCGGCATATATGATACCTATAACGGAGGCGCCATAATGGCCAACGAGGAGGTTACGGTGGCTGAAATACTCAAAGACAACGGATACCACACGGGAATCTTTGGCAAATGGCATCTTGGAGACAACTATCCTTTCAGACCGATAGATCAGGGATTTACTACCTCACTTGTACATCGAAGCGGGGGCATCGGCCAGGTGGGTGATATAGCCAACTATTTTGAGTTCGACAGCTCCTATTTCGATCCCGTGTTGTACAAAAACGGCAAAGAAGTACAGACTGAAGGTTATTGTTCCGATGTATATACCGAGGAAGCCATTGACTTCATCCGGGAAAACAGAGCGGAGCCTTTTTTCCTTTATCTGTCATTCAATGCTCCGCATACACCTTTGCAACTACCTGAGGAATATTACGAGATGTATAAGAACATAGATCCCTCCGACCGTGAAGCCTTTCCGGGCAATCGGCCTTTCCCGGATGATATGTCGGAAAGCGAGAAAGAAGCCGCCCGCAAAGTGTATGGTATGGTCACCAACATTGATGATAACATGGAAAAGCTCTTCACAACCCTTGAAGAAAATGGCCTGGAGGAAAACACACTGATCATCTTCCTGACAGACAACGGACCTCAGCAACGCCGATACAAGGGAGGTTTCAGAGGGAGAAAAAGCAGCGTTTATGAAGGCGGAATCCATGTACCCTTCCTCATGAAGCTGGGAGACGAATTTCCGTCAAACAAAACGGTGGATGTTCCCGCCGCCCATATTGACATACTCCCCACTATTCTGGATATCTGTAACATATCTATGGAAAAAGAAGTGCAGATAGACGGGAAAAGTCTGCTTCCGCTCATCCAGGGAAATGAGTTACCCTGGGCCGACCGCCCGTTGTATTTCTACTGGCAAAGAAGCTATCCGGAACCTTACCGGAATGTTGCCGTAAGGAAGGGGGATTACAAACTGGTGGGACATGCTCCTTACACCGCATCTCTTGAAGATCTGGAGTTATTTAACCTGGAAAAAGATCCCTATGAACAGGACAATATCCTCTCATCCAACAAGGAACAGGCCCGTGAATTCAAATCCCTGTTTGATGACTGGTACGGGAAGATCATGGAAAGTCCTCATCTTAACGAAATCCAGTCCATCAAAGTGGGAATCGATCAGGAAAACCCCGTCATTCTGAACCGTAATGATGCCAAGGGGCAACCGGGGATATGGAACCAGATGGAAATTTATGGATATTGGGATATTGAAGTGGTTCAGGAAGCAGATTACGATATTGTTTTCCATTTTCACAAACCGCTGGAAGAAAGCGGTACCATGAACCTTCGCATGGGTACGGTTAAACGGACAATTCACAATGAAATGGGTATGGGCGAAAATACAAGAGAAATAACCATGCCGGGGATACATCTAAAAAAGGGACAATACAGTGTAGAAAGCTGGTACAGCAGCCAGGGAAGGCATATTCTTCCGTTTTACGTGGAAATCAAACAACAATAATTCAGGAACAATATAAAGTAACGCATGATGTTGAAAAACACAACGCCCAACTTCTACGCAAACCGTTTAATTTATGGCCTTGCAGGGCTTGCCACAATTGGTTTTTTACCGGATGGAGAAGCCGCTGCAGACAACCAGCAGCAGAATAAGGAACGTCCGAACATCCTCTTCATCATGGCCGACGACCACACCAGTCAGGCATGGGGGTGTTACGGATCGAGGCTGGCCGACTATGCCCCTACTCAAAATATAGACCGGCTGCGCAGCCAGGGTGCCTTGCTGCAGAATTGTTTCTGCACCAACTCGATCAGTGTCCCTTCCAGGGCGTCGATCCTAACCGGCCAGTACGGCCATCTGAATGGGGCAAAGACCCTGCAGGGCAGGCTCGACCCGGAACGGGACAATCTTGCCAAAAGATTGCAAGAAGCCGGATATCAGACAGCCCTTGTGGGAAAATGGCATTTAAAAAGCCAGCCTTCCGGATTTGATTATTATAACGTATTACACGGACAGGGTGACTACCACAATCCCACGCTTTATGAATCCGGAAAAGACTGGGAAGGAGATGGAAAAGAATATGATGGCCATTCGGTGGATGTGATCACCTCGCAGGCATTGGACTGGCTGAAAAACCGCGATGACAGAGAGGAACCTTACTGCATGATGCTGCACTTCAAATCGGTACATGAGCCTTTTTACGGGCCCGAACGATACCAATGGCTTTATAAGGGAGAGACGCTGCCCGAACCCGAAGACCTGCTGCGGGATGAAAGTCCGAAGAATAAAGTCTTTAAAGGCTGGCCCCTTGAAATTCTGATGAACCGTTTCCTGGAAAGACCCAAACGCTATGCTCCTCCACCGCTAAAATTAAATACAGACGACCCCGACAAGAAGAGGCGGGCAACCTATCAGAAATTCATCAAAGATTACCTGAGAGGCGTGGCCGGAATTGACGAGAGCATAGGACGCGTGATGGAATACCTTGAGAAGACCGGTCAGACAGAAAATACTGTCGTGATCTATACCTCTGATCAAGGTTACTTTCTGGGAGAACATAACCTGTTCGACAAACGGTTCATGCTTGAAGAATCAGCCCGAATGCCTTTCATCATCAGGTATCCCGAAGAGATTGACCCGGGAACCACTGTGGAGGACATCATCCTTAACATTGATTTTCCGGAGCTTCTCCTGGATTATGCCCGTACCGATATTCCTGACTACATGCAGGGAAGAAGTTTCCGGGAGAATCTCAAAGGCAATACCCCTGATGACTGGCGGGATGCGATGTATTACCACTACTGGACCCATCAGGAAAGGCGTCCGAGCCATTACGGCATCCGTACCGACAGGTATAAACTGATATATTATTACGGCCTTCAGCGAATGGGACATGAGCCCGACTCCTGCTGGGAGCTGTATGATCTGGAGAAAGATCCCAAGGAACTGGTTAATCTCTATAACCAATCCGAATATAAAAAAGTGATCGAACGGCTTAAAGAAAAACTGGAAGTACTAAGAGACAAATATAATGATACGTCAAACCCTCTGAAATCTGATTTATAAG
>JAGXLC010000090.1 GCA_018334875.1 Bacteroidales bacterium
AAAATTGAGGTGTTGCAAAGGAAAGTATGGTATTCCGAATCTGCCGATAACATGGTGAATCCTTTAGCATTGCCGCTCAAACGCATACTGGAGATTGCAGAAGAGAATAAGCACGGATACCAACCTTGTCTTTTTGCCCCCGAAATATCCGGCTCTCATCATTCCTATACTTCTTCTCCGGGGCAAGGCAATGGGTCAAAGAAGGCATCCACACATCCCAATTAGCATTAGAAAAGCCGGCGTTGAAAGAGAAATCCGGATGTTTACGTTGTCCACGAACCCGGTCCATCCTCAGGGAAACCCCATACGAATGGCCGTATCAATACATACCGGTTCATTCTTTGAAGTATTTGGGGTGTTGCTCATCATGGATTGTGGCTTTTTGAAAGGCATTTGCCATTTCCAGTATTTTTCCCTCTTGGTAAAGGTTTCCCAAAAAGCTGATGCTGGTGGGATGACCTTGATCATCAAATCCGTTGGGCACCACCACGCAGGGATGCCCGGTAAGGTTGGTTGTAAGCAGTTGGTTGCCTCCAAAGCTTGGAGCTATGATTACATCAAACTTCCTGAAAAGCCTGTTGATTTGGTCCGCTAATATTTTTCTCAGCCTGTTGGCCTGAATGTATTCCACCGCCGGGATAAACCTGGATTTTCGAAAGATATTCGGCCATGCATGCCTGTGCTGGGCTACGAGCAGGCTGTCCCGGTTACTCCGGGTTAATTTGTCGAATGCTGCAGCAGCTTCAGCTTCCAGAATGAGCAGGAGTGGTTGGACTGGAATGCTGTCGGGCAGATTAACCGAATGCAGGTTAATACCCATATCTTTGATTTTCTCCAGGGCCAGGCTGTCATTTTTATGGCCCCGGTATGTTTGATCGAAAAGTTCGCTCAGATAACCTACTTTGAGTTCCGATATTTCGGTATTTGTGTTGTAATTGAAGGGATAATCCTTTACTGTAAGGTCCTGCTGATCGGATCCCTGAATGGTATTGAATACCATGGCACAGCCTTCAGCGGTCCTGCAGATGGGTCCAATCTTGTCCATGGTCCAGCTCAGAGCCATTGTTCCCGTCCGGCTGACACGGCCAAAAGTGGGCCGCAGTCCGCTTGCTCCACAACGTGTTGAAGGAGAAACGATGGAGCCGTAAGTTTCTGTTCCCAGTGAAAATCCCACCAGTCCGGCTATTGTTGCAGAAGCCGAGCCCGCAGAGGACCCGCTGGATCCTTGTTCCATGTCCCAGGGATTTTTGGTTGTCGCTTCATACCAGACATCACCCATAGCAAGTGCTCCCATAGAGAGTTTGGCCACAAGCACGGCGCCGGCATCCCGCAGCTTTTTATAGACGGTGGCATTGCCTTCCAGTTCCTGGTTTTTATAGGCAGCAGCTCCCCATGTTGTTTTGTATCCTTCTACAGTTACCAGATCTTTCAGGCCATAAGGGATACCGTGCAAGGGTCCTTTGTAATTGCCCCGTCTGATCTCTTCATCAGCCTTCCTGGCCTGCTCCAGGGCCAGCTCTTCCGTAAGGGTGATCAGGCAATTGAGTGTGTCGCTGTATCTTTTAAGCCTGTTGATATACATTTTGGTCAGTTCAACTGAACTGATCTTCTGTGATTTAATTAATGAGGCCAGTTCGGGTAGTGAATAAAATGCCAGTTCCTCAGTGTTGTCTGGTTTACTGACTTTTTCTTCCATATTCCAGACGATTGGCTGTTGTTTTTTATTTATATTCATCCATCCGGGTACGGGGTCGAAACGGATAACAGGCGGAACCGAATTGGGAAGTTCTACGCTGCGAATTTTTTCATAACCTTCTTTCTGCTGTATTAGATCTTTTACCATAGAGTCCCTTTCCGTTTCAGTGAAAGAGAGACCAGTGAGCTTTTCAGCATGGCGGATATTTTTACCGGTTATCTCTTCCTTTTTTTCGGCATTCCTGCTGCAGCCGAAAAAAATACCGGTTATAACCAGCAAAGATAGTAGAAGCTTGATTGTTGTTTTCATATTGAAGGAGTTTGATTGTTGTTATCGGTTTCTTCCTTTGCCCGAGTCGGTAATTTCTACAAGTTCCAGTGGAAATGGGTTCAGGAAGGTTTGCCTGAGCAGGTAATCCTGTTTGAATCTCAGAGCATAAGAATTAAGCAGTTTGATCAGTACGCTCAGGGGGATCCTTTCATCCCTGTATTCTTCAATGGAATTGAGGAAGAATTTCTTTTCGTCTGATCCCAGTTTATCTGAGATAAATCCAAAAGCGTGCTGCAACATGTTGATCCGGGATGTGAAACGGGGCATGGTTTTTAACAGACGGAGCATGTGTGTTTCATATTGATTGATTACCTCTTCAGTCTTCAGGTGTTCATGGTTGGCGGTGATTTTGCCCAGTTCTTTCATTTTATTTTGGTTATAGGCCATAAAAAGCATTTTATTGTTGGAATGAAAATCCACCAGGCCTTTCATGGTGGGATTTTTTTTCAGTTCCCTGAAGGCTGCCAGTGTAAAGATCCGGGTAAGAAAGTGCTCACGGATGCTGTAGTTACGAAGTCTTCCTTCATCTTCCACCGGCATGTTTGCATACTGCTTCATAAGGGCGTCTCCGAAAAAACCTGGTCCTCGCGAATGTTGATTTTTTCCTTCAAATCCTGAAAATATCTTCACATTTCCCAGGCCACAGGATGGGGATTTATGTTTCATGATGAATCCGTCCATTTCTTCCAGATTGTTCAGATAATCTCCTGTAAATTGTTCCATTTGTTCCGTGAAATCCAAACCTGTGGCCGGTTGAAACAAATGTTTCCTGTTGTCTTTTATCACCAGCCTGACGGGGTCTCTGGGTACACCCAAACCAAGCTCCATTTCCGGACATACCGTAACAAATTTTACATAAGCGCTTAATTTATTAATGAATGAGTCACTAATGATCCCGCCGTCGTACCGGCAGTTTTCAAATCCAAGGCAGCGGCTTATGATCAGTTTGGGTGTGGTAAAAGGCTTCATAGGTAACAAATTTTTTCCATGCCAAAATAATGAATTTTTGCTATTTTTGCCGAAAATATCAAAGAATGATGTTCATTAAACTGCTTTTACCCGCTATATTGATTGTTGCAATAGCTTTAATTTTTCTGGGCATCCGGATGCTGATCCAGAAAAACGGGAAATTTCCCGAGACGGAAATAGGCCGGAATAAAGAGATGCGTAAGCTTGGAATTAACTGCGCTCGGGTTGAGGAGATCAAATGCCGCCGGGAAATTGATCAAAATGGAGGATGCGGTTCCTGCGGCCTGTTTTGAAAAGATTTATTTGAACCAGCTAAGCCGACCATCATCCGGTATCCTGTTTCTTATGTCTTGAATCTTGAATCTTGAATCTTGTATCTTATATCTTGTATCTTGAATCTTGTATTCTAACTCTTAAATCCCAATTATGATATCCAACCGGGAAATTTTCCTGCGAAATATAGGTCAGACTACAGATCATCCTTTGGCCATTGAAATTGAAAAAGCTGAGGGGATTTATCTTTATGATACGAGTGGGAAAGACTATATCGATTTGGTTTCAGGGGTTTCAGTAAGCAATGTGGGGCACCGGCATCCCCATGTGGTGGAGGCGATTAAGAACCAGGTGGACAAACACATGCATCTCCTTGTTTACGGAGAGCTGGTTCAGTATCCGCAGGTAAAATTTGCACAATTGCTTCTTAACCGGCTTCCCGGCCGCTTTGATAACATTTATTTTGTTAATTCGGGCAGCGAAGCCAACGAAGGAGCGCTGAAACTGGCCAAGAAATATACCGGAAGAACGGAAATTGTTGCATGCAGGAATGCTTATCATGGCAGTACACATGGAGTACTTTCTCTGATGGGCGATGAAAGGTATCGCAATCCTTTTCGGCCGTTGCTTCCGGACATTCGGTATATAACCTTCAATAAGGAAGATGATCTGGAGCAGATCACGGAAAAAACTGCATGTGTTATGGTGGAACCCATACAGGGAGAGGCAGGTATCGTTTTGCCCCGTAACAATTACCTGGAGAAACTTCGGAAAAGATGCACTGAAACCGGGACTCTGCTTATATTCGATGAGGTGCAGACCGGTTTTGGCAGGACCGGCTCGCTTTTTGGAATGACCCATTTTGATGTTTATCCGGATATTTTTACCATAGCCAAGGGGATGGGAGGAGGAATGCCCATTGGAGCTTTTGTGTCTTCCAAACCCATCATGGATTCGCTTAAAGCAAATCCCGGTCTGGGTCACATCACCACTTTCGGCGGGCATCCGGTGTCTGCTGCAGCGGCCCATGCAAGTCTTCAGGTGATTCTTCAGGAAGAACTGAGCAATGAAGCAACAGCAAAGGGGAAAACATACCTGGAAAAACTGAAACATCCGAAGATCAAAAACATGTGGGGTACCGGTTTGTTTATTGCCGTCGAGCTGGAGCGTGCCGATACCGCATCCGGTGCCATGAACAAGCTGGCGGAAAACGGCATCATTACCGATCGGTTCATATTCAAACCGGAAGCTTTTCGGATCGCTCCTCCACTGACAATTGATGAAGAGGCGATCGAAGAATCCATCCGGAGAATTCAAAAGGCTTTGGATGCTTTGTAGATAGTAAATGTTATTTTTGTACAACAGAAATTTGACTTGGTCATGTATTATATGAAGAAAGTGAGGTTACTGATCATAGTTTTGTTTGTTGGTTTAGTTACTGCTCGCGTTTCCTGCGGCCAGGATACCAGTGATAAGGTGGATATGAAAAAGGCAGAACAGTATCTCATCCGCCATTTTGATTCGCTGGCATCAGCAGGCAGCGACAAGAAAAGGGAAGCGATCAACAGGAAAATTATGGATAAATTCAGAAGCTTCGTTGATCAGGAAAGCTCCTTTTTATATCCTTTCGACTCCCTGTCCAATGCCGGTATTTTGAAATCATCCGATGGTAAGGTGAAGGTTTATAACTGGAATGTTCCCTATGAAGCGGGCTATCATGTTTATCATTGTTTTATTCAGCGCAGAAAAGCGGACTCATTGATAAGTTATGAACTGAAAGACAAATCCGAACAAATAGAGGAACCTGAAAACAAAATACTGGATAAGGACAACTGGTATGGAGCCTTGTATTATAGCATTATTCCCAAGGAGGGGCGGTTTGACAAGACTTATTATACCCTTTTGGGATACGATCCGAACGATTATATGACCAACAGGAAGGTGATCGACGTATTGCATTTTGATAAAAACAACCAGCCGGTATTCGGAGCTGAAATATTTAAGAACCAACGGGAGATGTCAAAGCGGATCCTGTTTGAATATGCTGAATTTGCTTCCATGACGCTTCAGTATAATAAGGATAAAGATATGATCGTTTATGATCATCTATCTCCCTCAAAACCTGAATATGAGGGGCAACGCGAATTCTATGGTCCCGACTTTTCGTACGACGGCCTGCGGTTTGAAAATGGTATCTGGAATACTTATTTTGATCTTGATCTACGGCTTAATGAGATCAATCTGGATGAATAGGCAGATTGAATAATATGACATCGGTAGATAGTATTGCCTGGTAGTTATAGCGATCCGTTTTTGAATATGGGTTTTGCTGCACAATATTTGGCGAAGAACAGGGGAGTTGAAAGTTTTATTTCTGCATCCCCTGCAAAGGATTTAAAGTACGTTGTGGTCATACCCAGCTACGACGAGGACGGGTTAATTGATACACTGAACGCCCTTTGGAAAGCTCAAAGACCCCGATATTCGATAGAAATTATTGTTGTGGTTAATTCTTCCAGGGAAACTTCCGCAGATATCAGAGAAAAAAACAGACAAACGCTCAGGGAGATTGATACCTGGAGCAGGAACTACTGCGACCGGGACTTTGCTGCATATGCCCTGTACGTACCTGAAATTCCCGGGAAGGATTTCGGAGCCGGGATGGCCAGAAAGATCGGAATGGACGAGGCCATCAACAGGTTTGAGCAGCTCAACAGGGATGATGGCTACATCATTTCCCTGGATGCGGATACCGCCGTAGCAGATAATTATTTTACAGCGATTGAACAGACCATAGCAAAGAGACCTGCCATGAATGCAGGCATTCTTTATTTTGAGCATCCTGTGGAAGGCGGGGAATTTTCCCGGGATATATATGATGCGGTCGCAAAGTATGAACTGTTTCTGAGGTACTATAATCAGGCACTAAGATGGACCGGTTTTCCCTATGCTTTTCATACCATTGGCTCTGCTTTTTTTGTGCGTGCATTGGCTTATGTAAAACAGGGCGGGATGATCAGGCGGAAAGCCGGCGAAGATTTTTATTTTCTGAATAAGGTTTTTCAACTGGGAAACATCTGTGAGGTGCATTCAACGGCCGTTTATCCTTCACCACGTTTTTCCGGCAGGGTTTTATTCGGCACCGGACCGGAGGTTGAAAAAATTACCAGGGAGCCTGATAAACCTTATATGACCTATGATCCCGAAGCATTTCGTGCGCTTAAAGCGTTTTTTTATGGTATAGACCAGCTATTTCATTGCAATGAGAGGGAAGTGGAAGATTATTTGAATGCATTGGAGCCGGGCTTAGAGGATTTTCTTAGATCCGTCGGATTGAAGGATGAAATCAAAAGGATCAATAACAACTGCAAAAGGCCGGAAGTATTTAGGAAACATTTTTTTCAGTGGTTTGGGGGGCTGAAGATCATCCGGTATATGCATGTGGTACATGATAAATTTCTGGATAAGGTTCCTGTTCATCTGGCTGCCTCCGAGATGCTGAAAATGCTTGGTTATTCCGGGCAGTTTGACAACAGCTCAGTCAACTCCCGGATTTTTCAGTTACTCAGCAAATACAGAGAAATAGAACGCAGTAGAGAATATACTATTTGAGAAGGCACAAAATTCAAGGCAAATAGCCTGGATATCAAGGCAAGAAAAAATCCTGTTTTTCGGATTCACTGTCTCAGGTTAATTGGTTTTGTTTTTTATCGGGGATCCCGGGTTTCTCGTCAAGGGTGGGATGTAGCTAAAGTTGGTGCTTGTAGTTTGATTTACTTGTTGATTTATAGCTTGCTACTAATTTCGCTCTCTCGCTCCATCGTTCTATCATACCGTCTTGCCAGTCGTTTCGTCGGGTTGCCGTGTTGTCGTTCTTTCGTTCCCTCCTTCAGTTGTGCCGCCGTGCTGTAGTTCTATTGTTTCGAGTCTCATGTTCCGGGTCTCGCGTTACCTATAGCTGCATTTCGTTCAGTCGCATTGTCGCCCACTCGCTCTATTGTGTCCTCGTGCTGTCGTTCTTTCGTTCATTCGTGCTGTCGTGCTATCGTGCCGTCGTGCCAGTCGTTGCTTCAGTTCATTCACACCCCTTCTAGTCATCAGCTTCTTCCACAATAATAAAAAGGTCCTCGTTCTCTTTTTTCATGTAGTACTCTTCGCGCGCAAATTCTTCAAGATTTTCCTCGCTGGTTTTCAGTTGGTGAAGTTTGACCGAATCCTCCCTGATCTTTTGCAGGTAGAATTTCTTTTCTTCCTGAAGCTCTTCATGCCGGTTCATTTGCCTTACGCGGTCCACCAGGTTGTTTTGATCGAAAAATATGAGCCATATCAAAAAGATGAGGAATGTTAGGATATATTTGTTTTTTAAGGCGGGAAGAATTCTTTTTAGGATTTTTTGAAGTGATTCCATGGTTTATCCTCTTTGGGCCAAAGGTAATATAAAAATCAAAAGGGTCAAAAGAAAGCAATGAAAATTAAGAACAAATAAAAAGGGCGGTGTTCTAAAAGAAAATATTTCGCCACCAAAGCATCAAAGCACCAAAGCACCAAATCCCACTAAAATCTTTATTCGTTATTTTGTGGGATTTAGTGTTTTGCAGGGCTTTCTTAAATTTCTAACTTTTTAGGCACCCCTTTTCTATGAGTTGATAATATTCTCTTTATTCTTCCTCCAGGAAGGGATACCTGTAATCCTTCGGAGGATTGAAGTTTTCCTTGATGCTTCGCATGGATACCCATCGGAGCTGGTTGATAAACGAGCCGGCTTTGTCATTGGTTCCAGAGCCTCTTGCACCGCCAAATGGCTGCTGGCCAACGATAGAACCCGTAGGTTTGTCGTTTACATAGAAATTACCGGCTGTTTGCTGAAGCCGTTTGGTTAACCAGTCGATTTCGTAACGATCCTGTGAGAAAATGGCCCCGGTAAGCCCATAAATAGAAGTATTGTCAAGTTCGTCCAGCGTTTCTTCCATCTTGTTTTCCTCGTACACATAAACCGTTACGATGGGTCCGAAGAGCTCTTCTTCCATGGTGTAGTAATGGGGATCGGTTGTTTTAATTACCGTGGGATAGATGAAGTATCCTTCCGATTTGTCATATTCGCCACCGATTATAATTTCAGCTTCTTTGTCTTTTTTGGCCTTATCTATAGCCGCAGAATGCTTTTCAAAGGCAGCCTCGTCGATCACAGCATTCATGAAATTGGAGAAATCTTCAGGGGATCCCACCTTGATGGAATTCACATCTTCCCTGACCTGTTCCAGGATTTCATCCGCCAGGTTGGCCGGCAGGTAAACCCTGGAAGCTGCTGAACATTTCTGGCCCTGATATTCAAATGCACCTCTGGTAATAGCTGTGGCAACAGCTTGTGCATCCGCCTGAGGCGAAGCGAATATGTAATCCTTACCGCCCGTTTCGCCTACAATCCTGGGATAGGATTTGTATGTTTTGATGTTCTCGCCGATCTGTTTCCAGACATTCTGGAATACCGAGGTGGAGCCTGTAAAGTGGAATCCGGCAAAATCCGGATGCTCAAAAACCACCTTTCCGGCAGCCGGACCGGATACAAACAGCATGTTGATCACGCCGTCGGGTACACCGGCTTCCCGGAAGATCTCCATGATCACGTTTGCTGCATACAGGTTGTTCTTCGACGGTTTCCAGACCACGGTATTGCCCATCATGGCCGGTGCGGCAGGTAGATTCGCAGTTATGGCCTGGAAGTTAAAAGGCGTCAATGCAAAGATGAACCCTTCCAGCGGGCGGTATTCCACACGGTTCCAGATCCCGTCGGGTGAATATACCTGCTGGTCGTATATGTGGCTCATGAAATCAACCCCATAGCGCATGAAATCGGCAAATTCACAAACCGTTTCTATTTCGGCCTGATGACAGCTCTTGGAAGTAGCCAGCATGGCCGCCGCGTTGATCTTATAGCGGTAGGGGCCGGTAAGTAGTTCTGCTACTTTGAGAAAGATGGCAGCTCTTTCATGCCAGGGCATAGCAGCCCATTTTTTCTTGGCTTCCAAAGCGGCTTCGATGGCCTGTTTTACATGGGTTTCATCACCTTTGTGGTAATATCCCAGCGTGTGTTTTAATTCATGGGGCGGATGAACGGGGACTTTGTTTTCAGTGCGTACTTCCTTTCCTCCAATGATCATGGGTATGTCCAGATCTTTGGATTTGAGCTCTTTGAGCGCTTTTTTCAGTTCTTCACGATCCTTTGTGCCGGGGGCATAGCTCCTGGCAGGTTCGTTTTTGGCTGTTGGGACTTTGAAGAATCCTTTGGGCATAATTTTGATATTTTAAGAAGGTTAAACGTTATTGGTAACAAAACTATTAAAATGGATTCAGGAATATTATGAGTATTGTCATTTTTCGTAATATCCTTAACAATTTCTTTTGAATGGCTTTATCCAACTTACACACCTTTGTAGACTTATCCAGTGGTCTTGTACATCATTTCCGGACTTTTGTGCATCATTACCTTTGTATTATTTAACGAGTTCACAGTTTTGTGCAGTATTTTTTATTCTTGTGCATCATTCCCACACTCTTGTACACCTTTACCTTGATATTGTACAATGATTCCATAATCTTGTGCACCGATGCCACAGTCTTGTGCAGTAATTCCCTGGTCTTGTGCACCGGTGCCACGGTCTTGTGCAATAATCCCACACTCTTGTGCACCATTGCCACGCCATTGTGCAGTGTTGCCACAGTTTTGTCCGGTAATCCCATGGTCTTGTACACCTTTGCCACGGCGTTGTACCTTGATTATTAGTTTTATGAAGCCTCCGTGCCGCAATTGGGCAGGTTCTTCCCTGGCTTTCACCCGGTGGTAACGCCATTAAACCCTTCCGGGGCTTTTCTTGTTACAGTTAAATATTTATTAACTTTGCGCCTATGACAAGAGAACAGTTTTACAGCATACAATCATGGTTTGAGCAATATATAGAACAGTTCCACAGCAATGATCCGGCTTTTCAAAGGAACATCGGGCTGAAGCGAGACCACAGCCGAAGGGTTTGGGGAAATGCCGCCGACCTGGGAATGAGTATTCCATTGAAGGACAATGATCAACTGATCATTGAAACTTCAGGGTTGCTGCATGATGTGGGTCGTTTTGAGCAATTCCGCAGGTACGGCACTTTTTCCGACAAAAAATCGGTTAATCATGCCTGGCTGGGCGTAGAGGTATTGAAGGAAAAGGATATTCTGAAAGATCTGTTGGAAGATGAACGGGAAGATGTTTATACAGCCATATTGCATCACAACCGGAAGGAAGTTCCACATGATCAAGATGAACGGCAGCTAAGATTCATTAAGCTTTTACGGGATGCGGACAAGCTGGATATCTGGCGCCTGGTTACCGATTATTACTGTGGCAACGGAGAAACGAATAATACCTTGCAGCTTGATCTGCCCGATAAACCGGAGTTCAACCGGAAAAATATTGATGATCTTATGAATGGCCGCCTGGTGGACCTGAGAAATCTTGAAACACTAAATGATTTTAAACTCCTTCAGGTGGGATGGGTGTACGATCTGAATTTTTCAAGATCATACGAAATCCTGAAGGAAAAAGGTTTTCTGGAAAAAATATTTGATTCTTTGCCGGATACGAAAGAGGTAAGACAGGTCCGGGAGGAAATACAGAAATACCTAAAGGCTCAGCGTATAGCACAGAGCATAGAGCACAGAGCATAGAGCAGAGCGCCCAGATCTCTGAGCTCTTTGCCCTGAGCTCTGTGCTCCTTGCCCTGTGCTCATTTCACCACGCTCATCTTCCTGCACTTTACATACCCACTTCCGGTTTGCATCCGGTACAGATAAATACCTGCCGGAAAATCAGAAGGATCGAAATGGTGCGTATACTTCCCGGCGTTTTGAAACTGATCCACAAGGGTTGAAATAACCTGACCCTGCATATTGAGTACTTCCAGACGTACATGGGTTTCGGAGGATATTTCGTAGGGTATCATGGTATAATCATGAAAAGGATTGGGCTGGTTGGCCAATAATTCTGAGCCATATTTCATGGATCTTTCCTGTGTATTTGTTCCCGTGATATTGAGGAATCTGATTGGCTGTGTATTGGAATTTGCATTACTTATTGTTGCCCGGTTTAAGGAAGCGGTTACGGGACCGGGCCAATCGTTTCTTGCTTTCAGATCAAGGGCGATCAACTCCCTGGAGCTGGTAATGTCTCCGGTACCTTTCAGCACGTAAGCCAACTCAAATGTATTGTCTCTCTTTATTGTGAAGGAAAGCAAGTTGTCAAACCAGGTTTCCGGGCAGAATAGTGGTTGTATATTTTGGATTTCCCATTGTTCTGCATCTATACCTGTTATTGCCAGGCTAAGTGCCACACCCCTGAGGTCGGAGTGTGTTTCGCAGGCTATTGTTAATGGTATTATGGCACCGGCTTGCTGGGGCTCGATGACCATTTCGGTCAATGGTGGCTCATTCAGTTTCAGTGTAGCTGAAACCGATTGATTGAAATGGAGTCCGATGGGCATCAGATCCCGGTGATCCACCTGGCCATCACCTCGTGTGTCTGCATGGGTTGCTTCCGGAGGTATCCATGCTTCCACCTCGCGGGCTGCAAACTCCGTGCTGTTGTAAACGGGTGCCGGTCCGTGAGTTAGCCAGTATCTTCCCAGTGCAAGTACATCATCGGCATTAACCAGGCTGTCCCCGTTGGCATCTCCGGGGTAAACCGCTAATCTTTGCGGCGCTGCATTCACGCCGGTAATCAGCACATCATCCAGACGGTTGGTTCCGCTGGAGCCAATGTCTCCGTTGTTTACGCTGGTATCACCGGCCATGGCCCAGCGGATGAACGCATATTCCCGGTCAGCTATGGATTCGGGGAGAGCAAGCGTATCCAGTACGCCTGACGACCAGTTGTTGCCCACACGAATATTCCCACCATCAACTTCTTCCCATGTATTGCCGTCCGTGCTTATTTCTATCCTATAATCCCGGGGTCCCGTGTTTGATCCATATTGTTTGGATGAGAGTTCAATATCGGTAAAATCGGAGGTGGAAAAAGCAGTCCACCAGTACTTAGATCCATCCGATCCGTCTTCCCATTTGTTCGAGTTGGCTGCTCTGCCTGAAGCACCGGAGGCATATCCTTCAAATGAAGCACCGGATAATTCTATTCCGGATTCCTGATTGGCCGGAATTGAATATGACGGGGTGAGCGTTTCCTCGTCGAAATTCCACTCTGCCAATGTGTGACGGTATGGAGCTTTTCTGTTGATGTAGAGTACAGCATTCGGACTGTCCTCTGCTTCCCAGATACCCTCTGTTCCCCCGTACACCCAGGAACCGTCATCCAGCCGTGAACGCAGGGCTACATACCATGTTCCTATGGGTCTTTTATAGGCTATCTCACGGGTATAGTAAAGATAGTCATTTGCATCTTTTTCCGTGTATTCCATTTCCATCCAGACGGAGTCATCCCAGGTGGAGGGGTCCGTATTTTCTTCGCTGATTCCCACCCGGGTTTCAATTCTTCCAGTGTCGGTTATTCCAGTGGCATATAACGTTCCTGTAACATCAAATGTTTCGCCTTCTGTTACCGTATTTTCCGCGGATATGGCCATATCCAGGTCGCTTATGCTTTCCTGGATTTCCAAGGGGATGGCATTTACAGGATCGGTGGGTATTTCATTGCCCCCGGAATCGAAAATCTCCTGGTTTGCAAAGGTCAGATCGGTAGTGGTGGAAGGGGCAGTATTTTTTACAAGGAAGTTCAGGATCATATAAGAACCCGCGGAAGGATTCTCCAGGGGATCGGTTCTGGAAACGGAAGCACCGGTCGTTCCTGTACCGAGGGGTCCGGAGTTGTTGATTCCCGGCTGGCTTAGTCCTGTGTTTTCAACCGAGAGGAATTCCAGCAGATCTTCCTGACAGGATACTTCGATGCTCCCGTAGTAAAAATCCAGGGCATCGGATACGCTGAGGTTGACGGCAATTTCCTCGCCGGCTACCGGCCGGGTGTTGGAAACGTTTGCGCTTACAGCAGTTTGAGCAAACAGTACAGCCTGCGATAAAACGGTGAAATACACCGTGAGGACTACGATACAAATCGTGTAAGGGTAATGCTTTTTTTTCATAATGATAAGTTTTAGGGTTATTTTATCTGTATATCAGATTGTTTATCTATTATTCCCTGATTTGAAT
>JAGXLC010000091.1 GCA_018334875.1 Bacteroidales bacterium
AACACTTCCCGATAAGCATTGTTACCCGACTCGTGTCTGCCGACAGCCACTGAGATATCAAAATGGTAGATAAGCCCTACCTCGCAATCCTGCCAGTCGATCTGGCCCTGGGTGGGCCTTGGCAGATCTTTTCCTTCGTCCGATACTCTTGTGATCCCTTCGCTATTGTTTTCCAGCTTATTTCCATAGGCAGGCAGGGCAGCACCAGTAGCCAGTCCGCCTGCTGTTAAAGCCGTTTTCTTCAGAAATTGTCTTCGTGATTCTTTGTTGTATTTCATAGCATATTGATTTAAGAGTTCTTAATACCTGAACCGACGGTTTGAAGCGTCAAGCACGCCCTCATAATCACCTTTGTCCCATGGCATGGCTGGATTGGGATCATAACCGGGTGCCGCATCTACCTTTGGCATCTTTTTGATCACCTTCATCAGTTCTTTCTTAGCTGCCCGGGCATCCTCGTGGTTGCTGTCGATCAGGTTGTTTTCCTCCCACGGGTCATTCTTCAGGTCGTACAGCTTAACCGGCTTACGCTTGGTATTGACCCACAGCTTCCAGCGTTTGTTGCGGATGACGCGATCATCGAACAAATCTGCAGGTACCACACGGTTATTCTGAAAAGAAGCAGGATGGCCTCCCTGAGAGCAGATCCACTCACGTGGTGAATCGGTGGTTTTACCCAAAAGCAGGGGTGCGATGGAATGGCCATCGACCTGCCATCGCTGGTTGGGCTTTGAACCAGCCAGTTCTGCAAAAGTTGGTAGAATGTCGGTAAAATCCGTCAGGGCAAGGGTAACCTTTCCCTGTGGCACCAATCCCGGACCGCTGACGATGAAAGGCATGGCTGTTCCGGCCTCACTGCGCTGAGCCTTTGCTCCGCGAACCTCACGGCCATCTCTTATGCCCGTTTGCCTATTCATCGTGCCATTGTCAGTGGTGAATATGATGATGGTTTCGTCGCGCAATCCTTCTTCCTCCAGGGCACTCATCAGTCGACCGACCATTTTGTCCATATAACGAACCATAGCCTTAAACTTGCCTTCTGTTCCACTGGCATCCGGTTCGTCGGGGGTTGTCACCAGCGGGCCATGGGTCAGGCACATTGGGTAATAAAGCAGCAGGGGCTTATCCTTATGCTCTATCATAAAATCAATGAGGAAATTGGTGTAGATATCCGGACCAAACTCATCGCGTGTCTGGCTCCGGGTACCATGAACCGTCCCTTCATGGATATAAGGATCCCAATACCGGTGGCTGCTTTTTTCGATGTTGCCACCTTCCCCACCGGTCCATACCGACCAGGCATCGAAGCCTGCCTCATACAAAGCCATAGGTTCGACCCGGAAATCATCTATCTGCCATTTACCTGCAATGGCTGTAGCATAGCCGGCATTACGGAGCAATCTGGCAAAAGAAGCATTGCGCTGAGGGTCAAAATGACAACCACTCCCCCAGCGAGGTACATCCCAGTGATTCGTCCAGCCATTGCGAAAGGGATATTGACCCGTTAACAGGGTGGCACGCGTTGGTGTACATTGGGGCATGCTGTAGGCATTCTCGAAACGCATGCCTGTCTGGGCCAACCGATCAATATTGGGCGTTTCAATCTTTTCAGCTCCATAGCAGGAGATCCATTCCTTGCCCAGGTCATCCACCAGGATAAAAAGGATATTTGGTTTTTCAGGTTTATCCTGTTCAGCTCCTTTCATTAGAGAGGAGGTAAAGAGAAAACATAGGAATCCTGTCATGGCTTTCAGAAAAACGGTCTTTAAATTTCTTTTTTGTTTCATGGTAATGGAATGTTTATATTTTCCACTATAGAATTGCTTCTTATTATTTATAGGATAACTTGAATATCTACTTGCGCTCTTTCAGAGCTTTCCATAATTTGATTTATATTACCCAGGGTTTTCACACCTGGGGTGTAAAAACCCCGGGCTATTATCTTTCGGGGCTTCGCCCCTTGACAGATTTCTTCTTGTTTTTCATGATCATTGGGTCATTTTATTTCTCCGATTAATCTGCATTGGGTATGGATAAATCACATTCCCAGCGAACCAGGTAAGGATTCGGGCCATGTCGCATGGATATTCCCCACTCCACACCGGGACCGTATTCCATATGCTCTGTTAATTCCTTGCGGTATGCACCGGGAGCATTGGGCTTAGGGACCGTTTTAATCCCTGCCTTTTGGCTTTTAAAATCCAATCCATCCGCAGCATACTCAAGTGTTTTGCTTATGGATGCATAGGCTGCAACACCCTCACGATGGGCCCAGATGAACACCTCGTGACTCTTGTCGAGTATCGGATTGCCTTCGTACTTTTTGTAAGGACCTTCAGGCTTATCTGCAAAGGCAACGCCCATCTTTGTCTGAGCCGGGCCGGAACGACCATCAGCCAGGTTCCGTCCCTTGTAATACAACCAAATTTTATCATTGCGTATCAACAAGGAAGCATCATCCACCCGGTAGCTGTCAAAGCTCGTTCCATCAGGATTATAAGGTAGTATTGGCTCAGAACTTACGCGCCTGAAAGGTCCGTCCGGGGAATCTGCCACAGCCACCCCTATGTTGGTAAAATCATTGGTGCTGTTGTTCTCAAAATGATCAAGGCCCGGAGTATGCTTCACTCCGGTATAGTATAGATAATACTTATCCTGGTATTCCAGGATATTGGGCGTAAATACCGCTTGTCCATCAAAAGAGCCTTTTCTGCCTACCCCAAGTGCCTCTCCCTGTTCCTTCCAGGTGTGTCCTTCATCCTTTGATGTGGCATAACAGAGGGTAGCTGTATAGCCGGAAGTTTTTAAATGTTGCTCTTTTTCATCAACATCCTTATGGACTACCTTGCTGTACCATACATAATAGGTGTCATCAACTTTTAGTATATCACTGGGGTCACGGCGTGTTACCCCTTTCTGCTCACCGATGCCGCGGCTACCGTCAGCGTTCTTCCCGGCCAGCTCCTGAAAAATGAATGATTTATTCCTGAATTCCGGCAGTTCAGTATTATCCTGAGCAGCTGCTATATCAATATAAGAGATGGTTAATAATAAAACCGTGTTTAATACATTCAAATATTTGTTTTTCATAATTAAGGAATATTAAGCTCTTATTAAGTTTTGCTACATCTATAGATTAATTAAACAAATTATGTTAAATAGTAAAGGATACCAGATTTTTCAAAGCGAGGATATCCTAACCAGAGGTAAAATTATTCATTTTTTGCTATAAGTTCAGCATTTGATTATAAAGCTCCTTTTACCTCAAATACGGTTGTATATTCGTTGGGCCTTTCCCCTGGAACAGTTAAAATAAATGTATCCTTACTTTGTTTGAATCTGATTTTTGAATCATTTCCCAGCATATTCACTGAACGAATTTTTCCGGGATTATATTCCGAGTTCAAACCCAGGGATGGCAGCTCTATTTCTCCTTTCTCCGGATTCAGCACAAAAATGTACAAAACATCTCCTTTGGTGGTAAACCTTACCTCTTCCGGGCCATATTGAGGACTTTCAATTGTCCTTTCATTGAAGTGCTCACTATTTGCCTGTTCTTTCAATGCCTCCAGATCCGCTTCGCTTACTGCTTCTTTTTCAAGTCGTTTTAGGTACGAATTGAGGTTGTCACCATAAACTTTCCAGGGTTCACACGCATAAATCGCCTTGCTGTTCAGGTTTATCCATTCCCCAATGTCATCAAGGATGGTTTTGTGATCGGGAGGAATGGTTCCGTCGGGCAAAAGTTCCACATTCAGCAACAGGTTGCCGTTTTTGCTGATGATATCGGTCAGCATTTCAATGACTGTTCGGGCATTGTGCCGGACAGGCCTGTCTTCTTTATAAAACCAGCTGTTGAAGGTAAGGGTTCCCTGCCACGGGATGTGGAGGATCTCGTTGGAACCGCCCCGCTCTATATCTTTTACAATGGACGGCTCATTGCTGATCTTACCGGCAATAACCGCATTTATGTCCCCTTCCTTGTTCAGTTTATGGTTAAAAAAAGTACGGCATACTTCCTTTCCATATTTTTTATACGGAAATCCGTGACCATCAAACCAAAGCATGTCTACATCATATTTGGTAACCAATTCCTTGTGTCGCAGCATCCAATTATGCTTTACTCCTTCAACCCATTCCGGTGTTCTTTTTTCGGGTGGCAGTCCATATAGGTCTGCCGGGTCCAGACCTTCCCACCATTTTCCTTTGCCATCAGCTTTGGTCATGTGTCCGTCATAGGGAACACCTTTTTTGAGTCCTGTAGAATCCGCTCCAAAAGCTGGAAGCCACCAATTCAAAAAACGATCGTCATGAGAACTTACGCCGAAAGGCATATCATATTTTTCCGCAGACGCCTCAAATTCTCCAACGATGTCGCGTTTGGGTCCCACATTCACCGAATTCCAAGGATGGTGCGCGGAATTAAAGTTGTCGAAATGGTCGTGATGATTGGCCAGCACCACGAAATATTTGGCGCCGATCTTCTTAAAATACTTCATTAAGGCATCGGTATCCAGATTTTCAGCCTTCCATTCATGGATCACATCTTTAAATCCCTTCTCAGATGGATGCCCATATTTTCCACAATGATAGGGGTAAGCATTTTCTCCCCATGTTTGATCTCCGACATCCCGCATATACATATGCCTGGCGTACCAGCCGCCACCCAGTCTGGGTTCTGTCTGGGCACCCCAATGGGCCCATATACCAAAACGGGCTTCTGTGTACCACTTGGGGAACTCATACTGCTCACCAAGTTCTTTCCAAGTAAGCCCTTTATCCTGAGCATAGCAATTGGTATTGATTGCCGCTAAAAACAGGATGAAAATTACTATTCTTAATTTAATCATAATTAGAAGTATTTATATTTATACATAAAACCATTATTCACTTGCGAACAGGAACGCTCCTGCCTTCACTTTTGTATTGCTCCAGCAACTTTCTAAGAGAATCCACCACTTCCGGATACTGGTCATATAGATTGTCGCTCTCATCAACATCCTGGCTCAGGTCATACAGTTGTATCAGGGGCAATCCCTTCTCCTTTGCGGCCTTGTCGTTTCTCGGCGCACTCCATCCTCCCGATCCCCCGCCGAGAATCAGCTTCCATTTATCCTGGCGGATGGCAAACTGGCCGGCTCCTGAATGATGCACCGTAGCCTCTCTTAGAGGATTTTCATAGGATTCACCCTTAAACAAAGGTAAGAGGTTATAACTGTCCTCTGCTGCATCGCTGGGCGGTTCTTCACCAATAATTGCTGCGGCTGTGGCCATGAAATCGGTCAGGCAAATGGTTTCACCGCTTGTGGTATTCGGTTTGATTTCTCCCGGCCAGCGGGCGATAAAAGGTATACGGTGGCCTCCTTCCCAGATGTCGGCTTTCATACCACGGAAATGATAGCTGGGATCATGTCCGTATTTAAGGACAGATTGGGTTGGTCCGGCCATGTCGGTACCATCGCGGCCAGGTGAACCGTTGTCACTGGTAAAAATAACCAGGGTATTATCGGTAAGTCCCTTTTCTTCCAGGGCCTGCATGACCTGCCCCACAACCCAGTCCACCTCCTGCACATAATCGCCATAGGCACCTGCCTTGCTTGTTCCTTCAAACCTTTCGAGCGGTGCTATGGGCGTGTGAGGCGCCGTAAGAGAAAAATAGAGAAAGAAGGGATCGCCTTCATTCCTCTTAAAAATGGCCTCTTCATTCCGGATGTAGTCGGCAGCCTTTTGGGTAATGGCCGGCAGCACGTCCTTGAGTTTCCATCCTTCGATCATCGGGCCGGGAAATCCAAACATGTCCTCAGGCTTCTCTTCACCCGGTATGCCCACCGTATGATCATTCTCAATGAAGCAATAGGGCGGGAAGTTGGGAACGTCATCCCCGAAATAATAATCGAAGCCCCGGGTTACAGGTCCGTTTTTTATAGTGGCTCTAAAATCAACTTTCTCGCCAAAAGCCAAACGCATTTCCCGCTGATTCCAGTCGCCCATGGTGAGATTCGTCTGCACACCTGTACTATCGGTTAGTTGCCAGTTCCATCCCAAATGCCATTTGCCTATACAAGCCGTGGTATAACCGTGTTGTTTCAGAAAATCACCGATGGTAAGCCGATCGGGTTTAATCAGGGGATTGTCCCAGGGCCAAAGCACGCTGTTCTTAAGCCTGCTACGCCAGTTATATCTTCCGGTCAAAATCCCGTAGCGTGTTGGCGTACATACCGCCGAACTGGAATGGGCATCGGTAAATGTCATGCCTTGCTCCGCCAGCCGATCGATGTTGGGGGTGGAAATCTTTGACTCAGGATTCAAACAGCTCAAATCGCCATAACCCATATCATCGGCCAGAATGAATACCATGTTGGGCTTTCGTTTTTTTGTACCATCCTTACATTGCAAGTTCAGAACCCAGGCAAAAAGGATGAGGACAAAAAACAGGTTTCTAAATTTGTTGTGTTTCATCATTAAAGTCCTTTATCTATTTCAATATCCATTAATCCATTGAGTGAACCTGATCCGGCCAGGGAGCCTTTTTTCCTGAATCTTTATAAACAGGCCGTTGGGCATCCACTTCTCGAAGGTAATTGCCCAGTTTGGCTGCCAGTTCTTTTACTTTTTCCGGGTGTTCCGCTGCCCTGTTATCCAGCTCACGGATATCCTCTCTGATGTTGAAAAGCTCAAAATGCCGGTCACGGTAATAGTAGATCAGCTTCCAGTCATCGCTGCGGATGGTGCTGGTGGTGCCTATACCAGGACCACTAGCCCCCCATTTGTTAGGAAAATGCCAGTACAGATCGCGTCCCATTGCTGTAGTGCCTTTTTGGGTTAGCATGGGCAGAAAGCTTTTACCATCCACTTTTTGCACGGTTGAATAATCATCTACGCCGGCCATTTCAAGTATGGTCGGGAAAAAATCCTCGATGATCAGGTAATCGTCGCAAGTGCTCTGTGGTTCTACTTTGCCGTGCCATTTCACGATCATGGGCACACGGATGCCGCCTTCATAGGCTGAACCTTTTCCGCTGTTCAGGGGCTTATTGTGGGTATGTGGTTCTCCACCGCGGGCATGGGCACTCAACCCACCATTGTCCGACATGAAGAGGATGATCGTATTGTCTGCAATGCCTTTTTCATCCAGGTAGTTCATCAAATCCACCAGGCTTTTATCCATCGACTCGATCATGGAGGCATATTTTGCTTCCGGTTCGGGCAATCCCATTTCCTTATATTTTTTGTAAAACCGTTTATCAGCGTATAAGGGTACATGCACGGCATAGTGCGACATATACAGGTAAAACGGTTCTCCCCGTTCCCGGGCTTTGTCAAGTGCTTCGATGGCTTCCTGGGTGAGGGCTTCAGTGAGAAAGATGGAATCGCCGTGGTATTCTTCCAAACCGGGTACGCCCCATGGAAGGGTATGACCCCCTTTTTCTTTGTTGCCAAAATTTTCGGTACCCAGGTAACTGCCCGGACCGCCGGCGGCATGACCTGCGATGTTCACATCGAATCCGCAATTGATCGGATTGGCGGCCGGCGTACCCATGGCCCCGAAGTGTGCCTTACCACAATGAATGGTAAAATAGCCATTATCCTGCAGGATCTGCGGCAACATGGTTGCATGCACTGTTCTTTCTATGGTATCGGTCGGTTGAATACCATTCACATTCCATTCGGGGAATTCAAGAACCTTGCTTTTTGCATCATTGGAAGCATTTTTACGGAGGGTCCAGTTTGTCACCCTGTGACGGGCCGCATTCATCCCACTCATCAAACTCACCCGCGTGGGTGAACATACAGAAGTAGCATACGCCTGGGTGAACATCATCCCTTCGGATGCCAGCCGTTCCATACCCGGGGTTTGATAACGCTCGTTGAATTTCGTTTTCTCTTTCCAGAACGGAACAGAGGTATCCTGCCATCCCATATCATCTACCAGGAAGAGAATGATGTTGGGCTTTGAAGACTGCTTTTCTGATTGACAACCAGACATTAACGCACTACCTGTCAGAAACCCAAGGGTAGCGATAACCATTTTAAACCAATTTTTCATTTGTGCTATTATTTTTTATTGATGAATCATTTTATTCTGAATAAACCAATTCAGGCTTAAATTCTACTTTACCTCCTCCATCGCCAGGGGCATATATGTCCAAAACTACAAATAATTTACTTTCTGTAGTCATTTGAGCAGTTTGATTCAGGTGAACCTTCAGCCCATCTATGGTCACTAATTCTTCCATGGCCTGATTGCCATTGTAGTACATTTCAGCATTTCGTATTTCAACACCTTCCTGCGATTCAGGTTTAACCGACAAAGTGTACTGGCCGGGTACATGGATCTGGTCACTCAAATCAATCTTCAAACGGAGCTTATTGTCCTCCAGATCTTCGCGTTGCCATTCGGATACAACTCTGGGACGGGCATACACATGCATGTTTTCTTTTTCAGGAGGATCAAAGTTGCTAACAAAATATGCAGATAATGATCGGATCAAAGGAGTGGCAGCTGATTCTGTGACGATAAGCCTCATCGCCTCTATTTCAATCTGATCGAAGTAATCAATCTTTTTACGTCCTACCGAAATGCCGCTGGTCAGTTCCACCCATTTTCCATCGGATAAGCCTTCCAGCCTGTAGCGGCGGATACGCTCCCCTTTCCTGTAATCCTCCATAATAATAGCATGGTTTACAAGGGTAGGCTTATCAAATGTAAGGGTAACCTCGTTTCCCTTTTTTGATTTCACTTCAGCCAGGGGATTACCGAATCGGCGTTTGATCTCTCTGCCAAATTCGCGGTAACGTTCCATATCCTTTTCAGGGATTAATCCCGTTGTATCAGGGGTTGCATTCAGCAGAAGCACTCCGCCATAACCTACAGACTTGTAATAAATATCCATAAGCTGATCGACGGATTTCCTTTTTTTGGCTTTTTCTGGTGACCAGAACCAGTAATGGTCATATAAGGGGGTATCTGCTTCCAGCGGTGCCCAGGCATCGCCGTTTGGAGTTCCGTGTATTTGGGTGGATACGCCGGTCTTCAGATCCTCGCTTTTTACCGTGTTCCAGGCCGGATAGAAAAGTTTTCCCGATTCGGTTCCCGGCCAGCGTATGGTTGCCTGGGGTCCCTGAAAAATCACGGCATTTTGGGCGTGTTTTTCCAGTATATCGGAAACATCAATGACGAGGCTACCGTCGAACCAAACTTCCGTCATCTCACCATAGTTGGTCAGTACTTCAGTAAGCTGTTTCCTAAAAACCTCGTTGTATGCTTCCTGTTTGGAGGGATCTTTTGTTCTGCCCCCACTACCAATACCGGCACCCCATGTTCGGTCGCCGGGATAGATATAAACGCCCAGTTTCAATCCATACTCATTGCATGATTCGGAAAGCTCCTGAAGCACATCACCCTCCCCGTTTTTATAGGGGGTGTTTCTTATACCATAATCTGTGGTTTGGGTCTGCCACCAACAAAAGCCCCCTGTATGCTTAGCCACGAAAATAATCTGTTCGGCTCCCCATGCCATAGCTGCCTCGCACCACTGGTCGGTATTCAGCTTTGACGGGTTGATGCGCTCAAGCGGAACGGAATGGTCGTTTTGCTCTACACCGGCCCAGGTAGCCGGACCAAAATGAATGAACATGATCCGCTCCTGCTCATGCCACTTATATTGCACCTCGGTAGGCTTGGGCAGATCTGGACGATTGCATGTATTCAGGAACGTCAGGAAGATCAAAACGATCCCTAATCGCGATATGATTTTTCTAGAGGAATCAATTCCTCTATGCTTGGTTTTCATTGTTATATAATTTTTTTATTGCCATGGTTTTCGCTCCATTGTTCAGAAATTGAACGTTATTTTATCCATCACAGGCAGTACACCGTTGTCTGTGGTCTGAGTAGTTTTAAATTCAAACTGAAAGCCATAGCCGGAAGGTAAACTGCTCAGGTCAATTTCTGCCGAAGTCTTACTTATCTGTTTTGCAAAGCCGTCAATATAATCGTAGGTTTCCTTCACCTCGGTCCAATCGGTCCAGGTGTCTATTTCTCCATCGTTTGTAGTGTCGACGCCTACCCGGGCAGTGACTTTTTCAACCCACGGACCCGGACTGATAAAGTCGTTCTTGAACTGAGTGATCAAATAGAACCTGCCTTCGGCAAAGCCGATGTCGGGGTCGGGGTGGCCTTTGCCTATGCGGCCACATCTCCGGAAAGGCTTGTATAAGCTTTCTGAAGTAAACCATGCAACACCCATATGGCCTTTGGCCGGATCGAAGTCGCAGAACAGATAATATTGCCCGCCTATGGCAATGGCTGCCCAGTCGCCGAACGCATTCTGTTCCGGCTTGTGGATTTCGTATTTGGCGATATTGGTATCCCAGTCTGGATGCTGTAACCAATGGGGGTGTTTGTATGTTCCGGTGTCACCTGTAGGTTCGGTACGTTCATCAACCGGGGGTTCGAGGATGGTAAAATCATTGATCCCATCGTTACTAACTGCATGGCCTGCTAATGGTGAATCCCACGAATGTTTTCTTGCATTAATGGGGCTCCAATCCTCATAGATGACATGGAATTTGCCTTCCAGATCGCGGATAAAAGCACAGTCGGAACCATCGGAAGGGTCCCGGAAAGCCAAGCCCATGTTTTTCCCGGGTTTGCCGTCGGTTAAATCCTCATCAATATAAAGATGCGGATCCTGGTCATTGGGATAGTCATAATAGATATAAGCCTTCCCGTCGCCATACTCGGCAGTGGTTACCCATCGTGCAAATTCGGGGGTGACCGAACCATGATGCACCCAGTTAACCATGTCGCGGCTCTGCCAGGCGTGGTATCCCTTCTTATGAGGTGCATTGGATCCGGGCGCATTAAACTGATGCGGATCCGGGGTGGTCGTAAGCTCAACATCAAAACCTTCCAGCTTCGCTTCTTTTGGCTGGAAAGATTCTTCCCCTTCAAGAGGACCATAACGACCAAAGATCCAGTAGTTGTTTGGCCCCAGACTCAGAAAAACCGGTGCATCCCGAAGATTGGAGGGTTGTGCGTTAGGTATCGGTTTCCAGTTTTGCCAATCTGGTGACTGGTCAAAAACTATCGATTGCGCTGAGCGCTTCTTATCGAACCGCTTCATTTTGCTTTTGAATGTTGCTTTACTTGAAGTGGGGTGTACCAAACCTTCATTGATCCGTATGTTTTTTGAATCAGCAGCTTGCGCCTCCCATGCCTGCTGCGTATCTATGATCCATTTGTCGTTATCTTTTACTGCTTCCCCTTTCCCAGGTCCGTCATCCGTCCTTTTTGGTCTAACTGCCGCCAATGAAAGCGCAGTGATTGCCAACGCAATGATTAAATGTCTCTTCCTTTTCATCATGATCTTATATTTTTTCATTTTCAAGTTAAGATATTTTACAGTCTGCAATCATATAATGGTTGTTAAAAGTTTTGCAAGGTTTTAGTTATTCATAATTTCTTTTAAACTTCATATTAATTATTTCCAAAGCTCAACTTCAACATCGTTATTCATTTCCTTACCGTCTGTACTTCTGCCTTCCTCTATGTATTCTTCCATCAATGAAGTGAGTTCTTCCACAACTTCAGGATGTCTCTTAATGAGGTTGGTTGTCTCCGAAGGATCCTTCTTGATGTTGTAGAGTTGTATTTTAGGCAATCCCTGTTCAAGAGCCTGCTTATCTCCAGGTGTTGACCAGCCCCCTGAGCCGGCGCAAAAAATAAGTTTCCACCGGCCTTTTCGGATGGCAAAATTACCCTGAATGGAATGGTGCACGATGGCTTCACGGTTGCGATTCAACGACTTGCTGAAAAGTGCAGGCAGGAAGCTGACCCCATCCTCAGAAACAGTCTCAGACAATTGTAAATCCAACAGATCGGCGCAGGTTGCCATAAAATCAACATGACAAATGGTTTCATCCGAAACCGAACCGGGAGCTATTTCTCCTGGCCACCTGGCAACAAAAGGTACCTTATGTCCGCCGTCCCAAATGTCAGCCTTATGTCCCCTAAGCCAGGCCACCGGAAAATGTCCTTGATTTTCAAGATGATCAATATCAGCATTGGGTGAGGTACCGTTATCACTGCTGAAAATGACGAGGGTATTCTCAGTAAGCTCCTCATCATCCAAGGCTTTGAGAATTTGCCCCACAGACCAGTCCAATTGCATAACAAAATCGGCGTGTTTTCCCATACCGCTTTTCCCTTCCCATTCTCTGGAAGGAACAATCGGCCCATGGGGAGCGCTAAAAGGCACATACAAAAAGAATGGCTGTTTATCCGGCCTTTTATGAATATATTCTACTGCTTTTTTAGTTAGGAGTGGCATCATCTCTACAGGTTCAATTTCACGAATGACGCGGTCATTTTTAACAATGGTTTTCATGGCCCGGTGATGATGGAATCCAAAGAAGTAATCAAAGCCCCGTGTAACCGGTCCGTCGGGTATAATCGTGCCTAGTGGAACCCCGGCTGAACGGCCGGATGTATTTTCAGGGCTGATTCTTTGCCCTGTTTCAGGCTCGGCATAGGTATAGTCCAGATGCCACTTACCCACGATGGCAGTATGATATCCCTGTTTCTTCAATAAACCCGCAACGGTCAACCGCTCTGATGCAATCAGCGGAGGATGATCTCCAACCACAACTCCGCTTTGCAGCCGGGTACGCCAACTGTACCTGCCGGTAAGCAATCCGTAACGAGTAGGTGTAGAGACGGAAGCGCCGGCGTGGGCATTGGTAAATCGCATGCCTTCTTCTGCCAAACGCTCGATGTTTGGAGTGGGAATTTTACAATAATCGGGGGCTATCGGACTGACATCAGCATAGCCCAGATCATCAGCAAGGATGTAAACAATACTGGGCTTCTGAGGCTCATCTTGTTCTGAATTTGAAAAACTGCTGAACAGTAAAACTGAAAATCCAAGGGCCGATTGTAAAAAGGTTCTTTTCCACATAATTCTATTATTTTGATGATAAATCATTCTTCTTTTTCTTCTTTGTCCAAATATACATAGAGCATGATCCGGTCTCCCCATTGGCTGGCGGGATTGGACAAAGGCACGTCCAGTTCCACCTTCACAGGATCGGAATTCCTTAAAACCAGTTCTCCCAGAGATACTTTACTGTTATCGCCTTCCCTAGTGAATGAGATTATGGGATTACCCATAGTTCTGAGCATAGTATTTGTCATGGTAATCCCTTTATTTACTCAATATGAAACACCTCTTCCATTTGAGTCCATATTTGATTTTTAGCAGCTGCTGCCGGAAGGGGTATCTGACATGGGTCGGTTTCCTGCCACCAGCGCTGAGTAACGGAATCAGCAGCCATCTTTTTCATGTCTTTCGCATAATCATGGCCGGT
>JAGXLC010000092.1 GCA_018334875.1 Bacteroidales bacterium
CCTTAAACGTTGTAACCTGAGGGTAAATTTTCATATTCCAAAAGGCAGCAGCAGAGAGCTGTCCCCGTAACTTAAGAAACGGAATCCATTCTCAAGGGCATATTCATATATTTTTTTCCAGTCGTTACCGACGAATGCGGCAATCAGCATTAGCAATGAGCTTTTCGGAAGGTGGAAATTGGTAATCAGCCCCCGTATAAGCCGAAAATGGTATCCGGGGGTAATCATGATTTGTGTGCTTGCATTCAGATGCTCTTGTCCGGTATCATCCAGGTACTTTTTTATGATATTCAGAGCATCAGGAACATCCATTTTGCCGGGTAAATCAAGATGCTCCCACTGGTTTAAGCCGATGGTGTCATCATTCATGAGATGTTCATGCATTTTAATACCTATCCAATACAGACTTTCCAGTGTCCTTACCGAAGTGGTTCCCACGGCAATGATTTTGCCGTAATGTTTTATCAGTTGATCCAGGGTTTCTCTGGATATAGAAAAGTGTTCAAAATGCATGGTATGCTGATCGGCAGTTTCTGCTTTCACCGGCCGGAAAGTTCCCGCCCCTACATGAAGGGTGAGCTCAGTTCGCTGTATTCCTTTTTTGTCCATTTCTGCCATCACCCGGTCGCTAAAATGCAAGCCCGCGGTAGGAGCAGCAACTGAACCTTTTATTTTGGAATATACCGTTTGATACCTGTTTTTATCTATTTCTTCGCTTTCTCTTTTTAAATAAGGCGGTATAGGGACTTTTCCGGCATGATCAAGGATCTCACCAAAATTAACCGACCGGTCCTCCCAGGAAAATTGGACAATCACCTCATTTCCCTCTTGTCCAATCTTATTGGCTTTCAATGTAATATGCTTGTTGTTGACTTCAATCATTTGACTAAGTTCCCCTGATTTCCATTTTTTCAGGTTGCCAACCATGCATTTCCAGCGTACGGTAAGGTTTTTCGTAAAAGCCGAGGGATAATCCGGGGGGTCCGCGGGTTCAAGGCAGAAAATCTCAATATGAGCACCGGTGGCTTTCTTAAAGAACAGGCGTGCATGTACCACTCTGGCGTTATTGAAAACAAGAAGATAACCGGGTGAAAGATAATGAGAGATATTGAGGAATCGGTCACTGGTGATTCTACCTGAGTTGTATACCAGCAATTTGGATTCATCCCGATTGGGTAAAGGATATTTGGCAATGTATTCCTCAGGCAAATTATAATCAAATGCTTTTACCGATACATGTTTTGGATTCACCATATTTTTATCGTTGGGTTTGCAAAATTAGTTAATTTTGTGTTTTGCTGTTACATTCTATGGAGGTCCATAACGATTTGTAATTGTTTCATTATAAAATAAAGGGAGATGAAATTAAAAGTTGGCGACCAGGTGAAATTTTTAAACGACACAGGTGGGGGAAAGGTCACAGGCATAATTAACAAGGAGATGGTTAACGTATTAAATGAAGATGGTTTTGAAGTACCCGTATTGAAAGAAGAGCTGCTCGTAGTTGACAACGAGGAAAATAAATCGGAAGATCAATATACCCGGGAAGAATATCAGGAAGAGGAAGAAGAACCGGATTATGATGCTTTCGGAGAAGAGGTTCCCGAGTCCGACATGCTGGATACTTCGGAAGACCCGGGCAATCAAATTTATTTTTCCTTTCTCCCGCTGGATCAGCAAAATCCGGTTAATGATGATTTAGAAACCTACCTGATTAACGACAGCAATTATTATCTGCATTATCTGATTTTACTCAAAAGGGCAAACACCTATGTCTACTTTGCTTCAGGTGAACTGGAGAACAATACGAAAATTTTTATTAAAACCATTGAAAAAGAACGGTTGAATGAAATTAAACATTTCCGGTTCCAGTTTCTTTTTTATAAAAAGGGATTCTTCCCTCCCGTAGCTCCGCTGGATTTGACCATTAATCTGCAACCTCAGAAATTTTTCAAGGCAAACACCTTTCAAGAGAATGAATTTTTCGATGAAAATGCGTTACTTCTTCAGCTCAAGAAAGAAGAAGAGTTCACTAAAAAAATCTCGGAACTTACAGAAGATCAGATCAATGAAGTAATTCGGGAAAAGGAAAAAGAAGGCCGGGAAAATGTAAGTCAAAGAAAAAGAGAAAAGAAAACCGACACGGACGAAGTGGATCTTCATATTGAAGAATTGGTGGATAAGCCCAACGAATTATCCAATAAAGAAATGTTGGAGATACAAATGGGTAAATTTCAGAACGCCCTCGAGGGTGCGCTCAAAACCCCCAAAACCAAAAAGATTGTTTTCATTCACGGAGTGGGAAACGGAAGGCTGCGGTATGAGTTAAGAAAATACCTGGATCGCCACTATCTCAATCTCGATTACCAGGATGCTTCCTTCAAAGAATATGGTTATGGGGCGACACTGGTTTTTCTGCAAAAATAATAACCCCTTCATCTCGTTATATCTTATAAAGTTATAGGATGTAGCAGGTTGTTCCATCGTCCCGCCGTAGGCGGGAAGGAAAGTCCGGGCAACACAGAGCACCATGCTTCCGAAAAGGAAGATACCCGTGAGGGTATAGTACCGGAGCAGAAAACAACTACCCCGCTCATTGAATTGACGGGGCAAAGGTGAAAAGGTGAGGTAAGAGCTCACCAGTATTTCGGGTGACCGGAATAGCTGTGCGGACTCATGGGTTGCAAGACCATGTATACCGGCGTTTAAGGGTTGCTCGCCCGAAGCCGGGGGGTAGGTCGCTCAGATAAATGATGGAAATCCGGCACAGCCGGAGAACAGAACCTGGCTTACAAACCTGCTGCATCTTTTTTTTAATTTATTTAGAAGAATCTTTGAAATTGTGTAAATATTCCATTTCCTTTGCAAATAAATTTTTAAACCAATACTTTAATAAAAAGCTGATTTTATGGCAATTGATAATCAAAAAGTAGTTTCTGTAACTTACCAGTTAAGTGTCAATGATTTTGAAGGAGAAGTTGTAGAAACTGTAGACAAAGAAAAGCCCCTTACATTCCTTTACGGGGTTGGTAACATGCTGGAAAAATTTGAGGAAAACATCAAAGGACTGCAGGAAGGCGATAGCTTTAATTTCAAGATTCCTTCAGAAGAAGCCTATGGTCAAGCTTCTGAGGATGCTATTGTTGAGCTTCCCATAGATACCTTTAAAATTGAAGGCGAAATAGACTATGATCTCCTGAAAGAAGGAAATTATATTCCCATGCAGGACCAGGAAGGCAACAGACTTGACGGTATTGTGCTGGAAGTTGGCGAAGAAAAGGTAAAAATGGATTTTAACCATCCTCTGGCAGGTGACGATCTGTTTTTTAAGGGAGAAGTCCTGTCCGTGAGAGAGGCCAGTGAGGATGAAATCAATCAGGGTTACGTAAGCGAAGCGGAAGGGATATAAAACATTTTTGGAATAATTCTTGTTACAAGAATAGCACATAAATCCAAAAACTTAAGTTATGAAAAGATTTTATCTCGTTCTATTGGTAATACTCTTTACCTTACCTTCTGCATTCGGACAATTGCAGTTTGGAGTTAAAGGTGGTATTGTCTCGACCTCCAGCAATCTGAATACACAGTTAACCAATCTGCCTGCAGGTGAGGTTGACTACGACCAGCTTAAGGTTGAGGCCGAAGATTCTAAAGTCGGCTTTCAAGCCGGATTTTTTGGAAGGTTATCCCTTGCTGCTCTTTATGTTCAACCTGAATTGATGTTTACCTCAACCAGCTCCAGGGTTAAAGTGACTGAAATTTATGAATCCGAGACGGAGGATAATGTTGAGTTGATTAAAAACCAGGAGTTTAAAAAGGTTGATATTCCCATTATGGTGGGCTGGAAATTCGGACCGGCACGGCTGCAGGCGGGACCGGTAGGGAGCATCATGCTTGATCAGAAGTCCGCTATTGAAGCAGCCGCAGATGCAGAAGAGGAATTTAACGGAGCAACCTGGGGTTACCAGGTAGGAGTCGGTCTTGATCTGCTCAATACCCTGACCCTGGATGCAAAATATGAAGGCAGTCTGAGCAAACTGGGCGAAAGTGTTAGAATAGGAGATAATTCTTATTCGATTGACAACCGGCCCAATCAGTTTGTGATTACCGCAGGTATATTTTTCTAATAATTATTGTAGTTACAAAAAAAATTGTCAATGGCTACTGCTTTTATACAGCAGCGGTTGTTGACAATTTTTTTGTTAAAAAAATTAAAGAAACTCACCCGAAATAATAACGCTTTCATCAAACCCGTTGGCGTTTTCGTAAACTTTTTACCGCTATATATTTCTGCAATAATTAAAACTTTACATTTGCAGCTTTACCTTGGATTATTCATAAACAAACAGCCTGTTCCGCTGATGAAGCGGGAAAGTGAAGTTTATGAATGCGGGAAGGATTGTGGGAAGGATCCAGGTAACCCCGCATTAGAAAAACCGGCTTTTTGCGAAAAAAAATTGAAGCAAAAAGCTAGGTTTTTCAATAGCGACAGAATTATTTGAGAATAATTCGGGTTACATTTCATAAAACATTTTGTTTACTCTTTTGTTTGTACCCAATTAAGTATTATGGGTATAATGTTAAATTAGTACTATGGTATCAGGGATTATGAACAAAAAGCTGATTGGTTTAATTCTGGTTTTTTTTGGTGGGATATTCATATCTCAGTCAGAGCGAAACACATCTTTTGATACAGGTTTGTCTGGAAGCGAAAATGCCATCTCTCATCAATTAAATAATGAGGTCTCTTCACATACTTATATTTCTGAAAATGAAGAAATAATCAGAGAATTTCTCGAAAAATGGAATATTGTGGGGGCCTCTGTGGCTATCACAAAAAATGAACGGTTGATTTATTCCAAGGGGTTCGGTTATGCCGACAGAGAAGATAAAGAACCGGTTCAGCCCAAACATTTATTCCGGGTGGCCAGTGTGTCCAAACTGATTACTGCTACTGCAATCATGAAATTAAAAGAGGAAGGCAAATTGTCCCTCAATGACTCTGTGTTTGGGCAGGAAGGTATCTTCAATGAATCCAGATTTCAAAATATCCGGGATTCCAGGGTTAAGAATATAACCATATACCACTTGCTCACCCATTCAGCCGGTTGGGCCAGATATGCCGGTGACCCTGTGTTTATGCCTTATACCATAAGAAGGGAAATGAATGTGGGGCTCCCTATTGATCTGGAATCTACCATTAAATATACGTTGAGTAAACGGCAACTTGATTTCTCCCCGGGAACCAGAAGCTCTTATTCCAATTTTGGATATGCTGTTCTGGGCAAAGTGATTGAGAAAATTACCGGTAAGAACTATGAATTTTATGTGAGGTCTGAAATTTTAAACCCGCTGGGTATTCATGATATACACCTGGGTCACGCCAGGCTTTCCAAACGTTTTTCCAATGAAGTGAGGTATTATTTAAATTCAAATTATAAATCCGCTCTCTCTTCTTTTAACTACAGAAAACGGGTGCCCAGGTATTATGGAGGCATCAATCTTCAGGTTTTGGGAGCAGCGGGAGCATGGGTAGCCTCTCCAACCGAATTGCTGAAGTTTTTGGCCCATATAGATGGCAAACCAAACAAAAAAGACATTCTTTCCAAAACATCCCTAAAACAGATGACAAGCACCAGACCTGGTTACAAACCAATAGGTTGGCTCACTACAACCTATAATGGCGTCTGGAAAAGATCCGGAACACTGGCCGGAACATCTGCCCTGGTGAAACGTTGCAATAATGGATTTTCCTGGGTTATGCTTATTAATACAAGCAACAATCTGGGGCACGATTTTACGTATCAAATTGAGGAGGTAATGTCTGAATTTATAGGCGATGTAGATAACTGGCCCGAACACGATCTCTTTGAATATAACAGACCCAGACCTTTATATACTTACATGAGCAATCCAGGATAAGTGTACTCCGTTTAATAACCACAGCTTTGAATTCAGGCACTGTAATATAATAAGCCTCTTGCGTAGTATAGTTCTGGTGATTATTTATATATTTGTCATTAAAAGTGTAATTGAAGGGTAATTTAGTGGCCCCTAATTTGGAAAAGCCAAAACCAAACAGGATGCTTTCAAGGGATTTAATGTGTTTCCGTTTTGGCTTGTCCAAATTAACAATGCTTGAACTATATAGAATGCATGGCAGAGGATTTAAAAAATAGCAGCGAATTGGAGGACAGGATAGCCCTGCTGCAATCTATAGATTTATTCAAGGATATCGATCCCGGCCTACTTGAATATGTTGCAAAATCGCTGGAAGAGGTTAAGTTTGAGAAAGACCGGGTAATATTCAATAAGGGTGACCGTCTGCCGGCACTTTATATCATTAAAAAAGGAAGCGTTAAGGTACACGATGGTGATTATAAGTTTGCTACCTTTAACCAATATGATTTTTTCGGAGAATACTCCTTGATTAATACCCCGGTTCGGTCTGCTTCCGTTACTGCCCTTGAAGAAACAACCCTTTTTCGGATCAATGAGAAACTATTTGAAGAACTGCTTGATAAAGATCTGCATTTTGCCAGAGCCATCTTAAAGCGATTGATCAGCCGGTTGAGGAAAAGCAATGAAACAGAAGAATATCTGTCAAAAATAGGCCATGCGATAAGGGAGGAAAAAAAGGAATTAGAAGAAAAGAAAACATGGCTGGAGAAGATGAATGCCACTAAAGATCAATTCTTTTCAATAATTGCTCATGATTTAAAAAATCCTTTTAATGCGATTATTGGTCTCTCAGAATTATTGGTTCATCGTTACCATAAATATTCCCACGAAAAAATTAAGGAATTCATACATCAAATCTATAAAAATTCAACAAGTGCCTATAATCTGCTTGACAATCTGCTTAAATGGGCACGTTCTCAAACCGGAAGGCTGGAAGTTAGCCCCCGGAAACTGGATATGGTAAAAATGATTGAAGAAAATGTCAGTTTGATGCAAAATAAGGCAAGCCAAAAGGAAATTGAAATTGATGCTATTGCGGAGGGAGTGCCCCATGCTTATGGAGATAATAATATGATCAACACCGTATTGAGAAATTTGTTGTCCAATGCGGTTAAGTTTACTCCCAGAAATGGAAATATAAAAGTGGTTGCAGAGGAATATGATAAGGATCATATAAAAGTTTCTGTAATGGATAATGGTATAGGCATTGATAAGAGGGATATTGACAAGATATTCGATCTGACATCGCATTTTACCACCAATGGAACAGATTCGGAAGAAGGTACGGGTTTAGGTATGGTGTTATGTAAAGATTTTGTTGAAAAGAACAAGGGTGTCATATGGGTCGAAAGTGAAAAAGGGAAAGGCAGTGCATTTCATTTTACGCTCCCTAAAGCGGGACATTCAACGGAATAGTTTAATAAAAAGGATTATCGTTGATACCTTATTGAAAAAATACTGATTATGAAAACCTATACCCAGCATTATTTCATAAAAGCCACACCTGAAGAAGTTTATACTGCCCTGACCAATCCCTTCACGCTTGAATTGTGGACCGGACATCCTGCAGTTATGGAAGAAAAAGAAGGCATTGAATTTTCCCTGTGGGATGGCGATATCGCAGGTAAAAACCTTGAATTTGAAAAGAACCGGAAAATAGTCCAGGAATGGTATTTTGGCGATCAGGAGAAGCCTTCAATTGTGACCATCCTCCTGATAAAAACCAAAAAAGGGACCAAGATCAAACTCACCCATGAAAACATCCCGGACATGGCTTATGAAAATATGAAAATGGGATGGGATGATTTCTATTTTGGCAACCTGAAAAGGTTTTTCGAATTCTAACCTTTTACTGCCCGATGAATGGCCAGTAATTTATTTAACAGCGCTTCAAGCTTGTCAAGTTGAAGCATATTGGCTCCGTCAGATTTGGCTTCATCGGGTTCGGGATGCGTTTCCATGAATATGCCGTCCACACCGGCAGCTATACCTGCTTTGGCAATGGTTTCGATCATCTCAGGCTGTCCCCCGCTTACTCCGGTAGATTGATTGGGCTGCTGAAGGCTGTGAGTAATATCCAGAACTACAGGCAAGTTCGTTTTCTGCATAATCGGGATGCTCCGCATATCTACAATCAAATCGGAATAGCCAAAGGAAGTGCCTCTTTCTGTAAGCAATACCCTTGAATTTCCGGAATCAATGACTTTCTGGGCCGCAAATTTCATGGCATACGGAGAAAGAAACTGCCCCTTTTTAATATTGATGGTAAGTCCCGTTTCAGCAGCGGCTACAAGCAGCTCGGTCTGACGGCATAAAAAGGCAGGAATTTGCAAAATATCTGCATACTTAGCAGCTTTTTCCGCCTCATCCGGTTTATGAATATCCGTTACAACCGGTACGCCATAGTGTTCTCTTATTCTGCCCAATATCTTCAATGCTTTTTCATCTCCTATACCCGTAAAGGAATCCAGTTTTGACCGGTTGGCCTTCCGGTAAGAAGCTTTAAAAACATAGGGTATCTGAAGTTTGTCGGTAATATCGGTGATATATTCGGCGATTCTGAAGGGGGTCTCTTCGTCTTCAATGACACATGGACCTGCCAGCAGAAAAAAGTTGCCTGAATCCAGGTATTTTAAATTTTCTATGTTGTACATCATTTAGTTTTTTTAATTTGGACAAGCTAAAACGGAAACACATTAAATTCGTTGAAAGCATCCTGTTTGGTTTTGGCTTGACCAAATTAGGTTAATACTTGTATTTATTCTTCCACCAGCTTTTTAAACGCTGGAGAATATCCTGTTCTTTCTTGTTGTTTTGTGGATTGTATAATATTTGCCCCGAGATTTGCTCGGGCAGGAATTTTTCCTGAACGAAATTGCCCTCATACTGATGGGCATATTTGTAATCTTTGCCATATCCCAGTTCTTTCATCAGTTTGGTCGGTGCATTGCGAATGTTCAAAGGAACAGAAAGATCGCCTGTTTGTTTAACCAACTGCTGGGCATCGTTGATGGCCTGATAGGCTGAGTTGCTTTTTGGAGAAGTAGCCAGATAGATGGCAGCTTCAGATAGTATGATCCTCGACTCAGGCCAGCCGATCCTTTCGACTGCATCAAAACAACTGTTGGCCATGAGCAGGGCGTTGGGATTGGCGAGTCCGATATCTTCAGAGGCCAGAATCACCAGCCTTCTGGCAATAAATTTGGGATCCTCGCCACCTTCCACCATCCTGGCAAGCCAGTATACGGCGGCGTTGGGGTCGCTACCTCTTATGGACTTGATGAAGGCGGAAATGATGTCATAATGCTGATCGGCATTTTTGTCATAGAAGGCAATGTGTTGCTGAAGGATGTTTTTTACCTTTTCATTGTTGATGATAATCTCCTTACTTGTATCATCGGTTGTTTCTGCATTAACCACAAGCTCAAGGATGTTGTAAAGTTTTCTGGCATCGCCTCCTGAATATCTGAACAGGTCACTCGTTTCCTGTATCGTTATGTTGTATTTCTTAAGATAAAGATCTTCATTGATGGCCCTTTTAAGCAGTTTCTCCAGCTCCTTTTCAGAGAGGGATTCCAGAACATAAACCTGGCACCGGGAAAGGAGGGGGGAGATCACCTCAAAAGAAGGATTCTCGGTAGTGGCCCCGATTAAAGTAATAATTCCCTGTTCCACGGCACTTAGTAGGGAATCTTGCTGGGATTTGCTGAAACGATGAATCTCATCAATGAAAAGTATGGGATTGGGAGCATCGAAAAACCTTTGTTTTCGCGCTTTTTCAATGGTGTTTCTCACATCTTTCACACCTGAATGGACAGCACTTAATGTAAAAAAAATTCTGTTGTGTTCATTGGCAATGATTTTTGCCAGTGTGGTTTTGCCGGTACCGGGTGGCCCCCACAGAATAAAGGAAGGAATATTCCCCGATTCTATTATTTTGCGCAATACGGCATCTTCACCAACAAGATGACCCTGACCGATGAATTCATCTAATTTTTTTGGCCGCAGCCTGTCAGCTAAAGGTTGATTTATTGCCATGAAATTACGCCACTTAATGATTTTTTACAATTATGGTTTTATATTTGCTTCTCATTCTATATATGGAATGGTAAACAAATCTAAATTTTTCTCGTAAAAAAACCGGAAAAACAGTTCAAAGATAAATTAAAAAATAATTGCTATGAAAAAGCGACCAATTTCTAAACTATTGTTAACAGGTATTATTATCTCAGGATTTATTTTTCCTGCGCATGCGCAATTAGATGGTCTTGGTAAAGTGGTTTCCTACCAAACCGAAAATGCCCAGATGTTGCTGAAGGAGTATGTGCGTCCCTATACCAATGCATTGGGGACTGATCTTTCCAATGGCTGGTATAACACGGCAAAACCCCATAAGACCCTTGGGTTTGATATCACTTTCACATTGAATACTACTTTTGTTCCGGATGCCCATAAAACCTTTAATCCTCAGGAACTGGATCTTAAGGGTATAGAGGCTCAATCGACTTCTTCTCCAACTGCTATGGGGCCAAATGAACCAGGGGCTACTTTAAGTTATGTGGAAAACATAGATGGCCAAGACTATACACTTGCATCCTTTGATCTGCCCAAAGGAACGGGTATTGGCTTTGCTCCTGCTCCCATGCTGCAGGTAGGACTGGGATTGTTCAAAGGCACCGAGGTGATGGGAAGGTATATTCCGGATATGCAACTTGGCAACCAGGCTGAAATAGGTCTCTGGGGGGTAGGAGTGAAGCATTCTCTTAAACAATGGGTCCCGGTACTTAACAAGCTTCCCATTCTTCATGTTTCGGTTATGGGCGGTTATACCCATCTTAGTTCGCAAACCGGACTGAATTTTATGCCGGGAGATTATGTGGATGCCGGACTTATTGATCAAACCAATATATGGGATTATGAGTTAGACGAATCTTACAATTACAGCAATCAGGAAATGGCTATGGATATCAGGAGTTTTACATCCAACCTGGTGGTATCCGCAAACTTGCCGGTAGTAACTTTTTACGGGGGCGTTGGATTCAACAATGTGCATTCCAGCCTGGCATTGAACGGAAACTATCCTTTACCAGAGTATAACCCGGATAATACGCAAATGGAAATTACTAAGGAAAGCTCCAAAACAGATCCCATTGACATGGAGATCAGGCATCAGAGTGGCAGTAGGACGAGGCCCAGATACAACGCGGGCATACGCTTTAAATTCGCAGTCATTACACTGCATTTCGATTATACCTATTCCGATTATTCCGTTGCAACGGCTGGTCTGGGGATCAGTTTCAGATAAACAGGGATAAAAAGCCCGATTAAACCCCGCATTAGAAAAACCGGCTTTTTGCGAAATTTATTGAAGCAAAAAGCCAGGTTTTTCAATAGCGTCAGAAACCCGCATTCAATGAGTTTTGCTACAAGAAAATGATTAATATGCGGGTTCAATGGGGATTGATCTGAATTGCTCAAGTTGTGCAGTTATATTATATTGTATTACAGAATTTTAATAAACTTGAACAAGAATTAATTATTCTTGAATAATTCGGGTTAATTCAGTCTGTATGATTTTTGTCATCTATTTCTTTACAAACAATATGCTCTGTTGTATGAATCATATTTGATTGCCTTTAAACAAACAATATGAATCAGATGTTAACGGATAATATTCTGATAATCTATGGCTAAAAAAATTTCTCTTGTTTCATACATAGCTGCAGCATTTATTTTGCTTTTGGATACTTATATCTATCTGGATCTGACCAATAATTTTAACCTTTCTTCTATAAATTTTGGGGTGGCTTTTTGGTCGGTGCCTGCTGTTTTGCTGTTCTATCTGTTTTTACTTAACAAAACTCAGCCATTCAGCAGAAAAGATCCAAAGGTGCACAAACGGTATTTTAATTTTTTTGGCCTTTTTATTTTGTTCTATATCCCCAAGCTTATTTTCATTGTATTTTCTCTTTCAGAACAAGTTATAACTTTTATTGCCGGATTGTTCTATACACAAACCCTGTCTATGAGGGTCATCAGTGGGGTTGGTATTGGAATTTCCGTTATATTGTTTGTTCTGATACTTTATGGTATACTGATGGGTCGCTTCCATTACAAAGTGGAGCGCATAACCTTTCCGCACAAAGATCTCCCGGAAGATTTCGATGGTCTCAAACTGGTTCACATATCCGATCTGCATATAGGCAGTTGGGTGGGGCATAAAAATAAACTGAAAAAAGCAGTAAAGCTGATCAACAAAGAAGATCCCGATCTGATATTATTTACCGGCGATCTATTCAACAATATCTATCAGGAAATTGAAGGCTTTGAAAACATTTTGAAGAAACTTCAGGCCAGGGAAGGCAAACTGGCCATTCTCGGAAATCATGATTATGGTGATTATTTTCACGGGAACAACGGATCGGAAAAAGAGATGAATTTCAAGAAAATCAAGAAAAGCTACCGGAAGGTAGGCTTCCGGTTGTTGTGTAATGATGCTGTGACCTTTACCAGAGACCATAGCCGGATGGCTTTTGTGGGTGTGGAAAACTGGGGCTTACCTCCGTTTCATCAGTACGGAGATCTTAACCTGGCGATGTCTAGTTTAAACGGAAGCAATTTCAACATTTTGCTTTCCCATGATCCAAGCCACTGGAAAGAACAGGTTTTGGGAAGGGATGATATACAACTCACCCTTTCAGGGCATACGCATGGTATGCAATTCGGTATATATACCAGAAAATTCAGGTGGAGTCCTTCAAAGTGGAAATATAGGGAGTGGGGTGGTTTATACCGGCTAAATGACCACTTTCTTTATGTAAACAAGGGATTGGGTTATCTTGGATTTCCGGGAAGGATCGGCATAAGACCGGAAATTACCGTGCTTACCCTCAAACATAAAAAAGGGCCCGAATAGGCCCTTTTTTACTTAACGATAACGTTGCAACAATCCGATGTTATACTTCCGGTTCCTCTAAATTGTACTTTGCCATCACACTTTTGATATACTCAATAACCTTCTGGAAATAGTCTTTGGCAGGTTCTGTGGAATCGTCTTTGAAAACCAGAACCACCTCTACAAGCTGTTCTTTGTCCGTATCATTTTTGATTATCTTCAGATCCGCAATCTTATTACCGTTAATGTGATAAAGGGAAATATCGATCTGTTCATTCACGTATTCAATTACATCATCAATAGATTCCCATCCTTGATCTGCCCAGGTATCTTGATCCTCAACTTTTTCAATTTTAGAGGGTTTAATCCATCCCTGTAAATTCAGTTTGTGCAGTTGAACATGGCCATCCAGTTTTTCCACATCTTCCATATT
>JAGXLC010000093.1:0-10903 GCA_018334875.1 Bacteroidales bacterium
TTTTGTATTACAATATCATATTGCTGCAAAGCTTAAGTAATTCAGATCAACCCCCATTGAACCCGCATATTAATCATTTTCTTGTAGCAAAACTCAGTGGATGCGGGTTTCTGACGCTATTGAAAAACCTGGCTTTTTGCTTCAATAAATTTCGCAAAAGGCCGGTTTTTCTAATGCGGGGCTACCTGCATCCATCCCGCCAACCATCCCGCATTCAAAAACTTCACTATCCCGCTTTTTCAGCGGAACAGGCTGTTCGTTTTTGAATAATGCAGGATAGATTGAAGTAAAAAACGCTAATCTTCATCCTTTCAGTATCGTATTATAACAAAAACTGAAAATTATACATTTTAGTCATTGATCTGGTTCAGTAATTCATCCACGGCACTTTTTAGCTGTTCATCCTTTCCCTCAGCCTTGCCGGCGGGATCATTGTTAACAATGACATCAGGAACAGCAGGGCCATGTTCCATGTTTTGATCGGTTTTCTTGACATACCAGGCCCTGAAGGGTAACCGGATGTATGAACCATCGATCAGTCTGCTTCCTCCTGTGGAGATAACGGCACCGAACGTGGGTGTTCCCACCAGCGTTCCGACATCCAGTGTTTTGTAAGCATGGGAAAAGATCTCCGCATTGGAATAACTGTTTTGATTGCACATGGCAATGGAGGGCTTGGTCCATGCCGAAAGGTTCAGCCTTTCAGCAAATGGATAATGTTCCCTGAATTTTTCATGGTTTTTCTCAAGATCATCCGTTGCTCCCCTGGGTATGGTATAGGCATGTTGCTGTACATTGAGTACAGTCATCAGATAGTCGGTTGTCCAGCCCCCACCATTGAACCGTACATCAATCACAATGCCTTTTTTGCCATAACCGCTTGCCGTGAGTTCACGTTGAAATCGTTCAAAACTGTTCCAGTTCATGGCCTGTACATGGATATAACCAAGCTGGCCGTCACTGTATTGTTCTGTCAGTTTTTTGCGTTCCTCAACCCATTCCCGGTATTTCTCCCTGCTCAGGCTGTTTGTGGGACGGATGATTACGTTTCTGGTGCTTCCCTCTTCATCCTGCACTTCCAGGTATATTTCCTTTTTCTCTTTGTTGATCAGATATTGATACAGGTTATTGCCGGCCACTTCTTTTCCGTTAACCATTGTGATGATCTCACCTTCATTCAGCTTGCTGAATGATTTATCTGCCGGCGAATTGGGAATCACATGTGTGATTTTTGCACCTGTTTCATATGGTACAACTTCAACACCAAGCAGTCCGGTTGTGATATCTTCCGTTTCTGCAAGATCACTCCCATATAATCCCATATGACTGGCATCAACCTGCCCCAGCATGATGTTGAACATATCCCGGAAATCGCGCCTTGTAGATGCGGTTAATGCCCTGGATTTGTATTTCTCCTTCAGTGCTTCCCAATCTTGTCCGTGGAAATTCGGATCATAGAATCGACTTTGGAGCAGCGACCAGCCGTTTTGAAAAATTTCCTGCAATTCTTCCTGTAACTGAATATCCATTTCCGCGTTCACTGATACGGACTTCAATGCTTTATCCTTTGGATTCAGATGAGCCAGGCTGCCTCCTTGTCTGAGCATATATAATTTGCCCGAGTTGTGGTCAATCTTCAGGTTTCTGGCTCCCTGCTTGTCATCGGTCAACTGGGTCATATCTTCTCCATTCCATTTGATGCTGTAAATTTCTTCGTCGGCTTTGTAAGTTTTCCAGCCGTCCCGGTTGGAAACAAAGTAGAAGGTTTCTCCGTCCTTTGAGATCAACAGGTCGGACTCGTTTCCGGGCAGGCCGGTGACCTGCTCCAGGCGTTCGTGGATGTTTTCCAGGTCAATCTCTACTTTTACCGAATCTTCTTGTTTTTTGTTATTCTCTTCCTCTTCATCGTCCATTTCCTGCCAGTCTTCCATGGTTTTTTGCCAGTCTTCCGTTTTTAGCCAGGCAAACCAAAGGTCTCTGTCGCCGTTGTTCCTTTCCGAAAGGAAGCCCAGCTTGCTTCCGTCAGGGCTCCAGAAAGGCTGATAATCCCCTTTGGGATGCATGCTGACATTTACGGGACCCTGGCTGTTGTCGGCTGAATGAATGTAAACCTCGGAATTGAAATTGAGGTCATCCAGTGAATAAGCCAGCCATTTGCTGTCCGGGCTCCAGGTGAGCCCACCGGGAGAGGCCCATCCTTCCCTGAGTGTGGTTGTATTGGTGAGCTCTGCCTGTTCAGTATCGATCTCTGCTGTGATGAGGGTTCCGTTATCCCGTATAAAAGCAATTTTATTACCGTCGGGAGAAACGGTAGGGTTTTCCTCGGGCTCTTCGGTATGGGTCAGCCTGAGGGTTTCAAATTTTAAACTTTGATAAAGATTGGTATGTTCGGGATCCGAAGAGCGCAACAGGTATATATCCTTTTGTCCTTCGCGGTCGGAAACAAAAACCAATGTAGTGTCATTGACCCAGTCGAGGTCGAAATCCCGGTAGGGATGTTCGGTTAGCCTGACTGTGCGTGTTTTCTCTTTCTTGTTATTGACCAGAAACAGTTCGCCCCTTACGACAAAAGCCGTTTGCTTTCCATTGGGGGAAAGGGCATAATCGCTGAGGTTGCTGTTGTATGTTTTGTGCTTTACCGGAACATGCCTGTAGTCCCGGGTGAGATTCAGGGCCAGTTTTTGAGGCCGGTCGTCTGTTTCCTTTTTAATATAAATATCAATCCCTTTTTCAAATGCCAATGTGCTGCCATCGGAACTTACGTCAAAATAACGTATTCCGTTTTCCGCTGCATCTGTCAGGGCTACGGCGCTGCCTGACTTCTGGCCGTTGTTATCCAGATTGATCCTAAATATATTGTATTTCCCATTTCTGGAGCTTATAAAGTATAAAGTATTGGAGCCTACCCAACGGGGTTGAAAATCATTTCCCTCATAGGTGGTTATCTGGTGATACACATCATTTTCCTTGTCATATACCCAGATATCTTTATTGGCAGGGCCTTTATAATCTTCCCTGGTTTCTCGGCAGGACCCTCTTACAAAAGCAATGAACCTTTTGTTGGGTGAAAGCACCGGTGTATATCCTACAGCATCCAAAATACGCCGGGGTGTTTCTCCATCCAGAGATACTTTGTATATCTCTTCTTCCCGCTCTACCTGTGCAAAGGCCCTGTTGGTGGTAAAAGCCACGTCATTTTCCGATAACCATCCGGAGGCCCGGTCGTTGGTTGAATGGTAGGTCAGGCGGCGGGTTTCACTTCCGTCCGTATTGATGGTGAACACATCTTCATTCCCGTAGCGGTCACTGGTGAATGCTATGTGGCTGTCATCCGGGCTCCAGTGAGGCATTCCTTCATATCCCTCATGGATGGTCAAACGGTTCGCTATGGACGCGTTGTTTAGATCTTTTACCCAGATATCCCCCTGATAGCTGAAAGCTAACCGGGAACCATCACTGTTTAACGAGGGATAACGAATGAAAAAGTTGTTCTCCCGGGCCTGAATGGACATCAAGGCTGGAGCAAGTAATATCAGTATTAAGAGCAAGATGGGTCTTTTAAGCATAACAATCGGTTTTTGTAAATTGAACATATTTTAATCGGTTTGTTTAATATACTTTTGATAATATTTACAGTATTCAGTCAGCGGACATTGGTTGCATTTCGGATTTCTCGCCGTGCAGATATACCTTCCGTGAAGGATCAGCCAATGGTGTGCTTTGGGGATCAGATCTTCGGGAATATATTGTATCAGTTGCTTTTCAGCCTGGAGCGGGTTCTTTGCCTTCCAGGTCAGGCCAATTCTTTCGGAAACTCTGAATACGTGGGTGTCAACAGCCATGGCAGGCTTGTTGTAAAGAACAGAAGCAATGACGTTGGCAGATTTTCTTCCCACACCGGGCAGTTTTTGCAGGTTTTTAACATCATCCGGAACATTGCCGTTGAATTCTTCAATTAGTGTCCGGGCCATGCCTGCCAGATGTTTGGCCTTGTTGTTGGGATATGTGCAGCTTTTAATGTATTCATAAATTTCTTCAGGATGGGTTTCTGCCATCACCTGTGGAGAAGGAAATGCCTCAAGAAGGGGAGGCGTGATCATATTGACCCTTTTATCCGTGCACTGGGCAGATAATATCACAGCTACAATCAGTTCAAAAGGGTCATTATGGTTCAGCTCGGTTTCCGCCAGGGGATGATGTTCCCTGAAATACTCCATCACCTTATCTATTCGTTCTTTTCTCGTCATTAATATAAATTCTTATTGCAAAAGCCGATGCGGTTTTATAAAGCCTATTCACACACCCAAAATTAAAACAAACCATGCTGTGGAACAAATTTATCGGTTTTATTGTGTGGAAAGTGCTGTTATATGTATAATTTTATGGCCTCAAAAGAGAAAAAGGGATTCGTATGGTAAGTTACTTACAGGTAAATGGGCTGACCAAGGCTTTTGGGGATCTGATACTGTTTGAAGATCTGTCTTTTGGAATAGCCAGGGACCAAAAGACGGCATTGATTGCGAAAAACGGAATCGGAAAAACAACATTGCTGAATATACTGGCAGGAAAAGATTCGCCTGATAAAGGAGATGTTATCTACCGGAATGATATCAGGGTAGGATATCTGGCCCAGGAACCTCAAATGGATCCTGAAAAGACTACCCATGAGTTTGTCTTCCGCTCTTCAAATAAGATGCTCAAAGCTATTCAGGAGTATGAACGAGCCATGAATAGCGGAGAGCCTGAAAAGATTTCCACTGCTTTTGATCAGATGGATCGTCTGGGTGCCTGGGATCATGAAATAAAGGTCAATCAGATTCTTTCCCAGCTCAATATTGAGGATTTCAACAAGAAAATCAAACAACTTTCAGGCGGCGAAAAGAAAAGAGTGGCACTTGCAGAGGTGCTGATTCATGAACCGGATTTCCTGATCCTTGATGAGCCTACCAATCATCTCGACCTGAATATGATTGAATGGCTGGAGGAATATCTGAAGAATTTAGCTTTTACATTGTTGATGGTAACACACGACCGATATTTCCTCGACCGAATATGCAACGATATTCTTGAGCTTGAAGGTTCATCCCTGTACCGTTATAAAGGAAACTATTCCTATTTTCTCAGAAAAAGAAAAGAACGAATCCACAATCAGGAAAAGGAAGTTGAAAAGGCAAAAAATCAGCTCCGAAAAGAAGAAGACTGGATCAAAAGGATGCCTAAAGCCCGGGGAACAAAAGCCAAACACAGAATCGACAATTATTATCGTTTGAAAGACGTTGCTGCTCAGGAAAGGGAAGAAGAGACCATGAAAGTGGATTTCGAGGCCTCCCGCATGGGCAAGAAGATTATGATTGTTAAAAACCTGGGTAAAAATATTCAGAATGCCCCTTTAATTGATGGCTTCTCCTACCAGTTTGAGCGGTATGAAAAAGTAGGTCTGGTTGGACCCAATGGCAGCGGAAAAACCACTTTCCTGAACCTGATCGTGGGCGAAGACCAACCCGATGAAGGTTATATTGAAGCCGGCGAAACCATTCAAATAGGTTATTACCGGCAGGAGGGCATGTCATTTGACGAAGATCAAAGGGTGATAGATGTCGCCCAGGGAGTGGCTGACGCTGTTACTATGGGCGATGGAAGCGTATTGACCGCCAAACAGTTCCTGAACTACTTTCTTTTTGATTATGACAAACAATATGTGAAGGTGGAAAAGTTAAGTGGCGGAGAAAAACGCCGTTTGTATCTGCTTACCATATTAATGAAGAAGCCCAATTTTCTGATCCTCGACGAGCCTACCAATGATCTGGATATTATGACCTTAAATGTGCTGGAGCACTATCTTCAGCAATTCAACGGGTGTGTACTGATCGTATCGCACGATCGTTATTTTATGGATAACATTGTGGATCATATTTTCGTTTTTAGGGGCAAAGGTGAAATAAAGGATTTTCCGGGCACATACACTCATTACCGCGATCAGATCGTGAGTAGCTTTTACAATGAAAAGCCTGATAAATCAAAGAAAAAATCCAGTGGAAAACCCAAAACAAAAAAGAATAGTTCTGTTTCCTATCAACAGAGGAAAGAATATGAAAATCTGGAAAAAGAGATTGAAACCCTGGAGCAGGAGAAAAAGTCACTGGAAGAAGAGATGAACAGCGGTAAGCTGGATAATGACAAAATTATGGAAAAATCGAACAGGCTGGGTGAGGTGATGCGATTGATCGATGAGAAAACGGACCGCTGGCTTGAATTGAGCGAGATGATCAACAATTAGATGAAAGACTTTTTGGCTTTAGTCTTATATGACTGAATTTTGAGGTGTAACCAATACCTTAAATATATGGAAAACCGGCATAGAATTGATGATTTAAGAGAAAGGGAAAAAGAACTGAATTGTCTCTATCGGATCATGCAAATTCTGAAAGATGAGGAAAAGGACATTGACGATATTCTTAAGGAAGTGGTCGATGAGATCCCCTATGGATGGAGATTCTCCGGTATTTGCATGGTGAAATTGATTTATCAGGACAGGCAGTTTACAACACCCCATTTTTATGAGACCAAGTGGTATCAAAGTGCGGAAATCGTTGTGGATGAAAAGGTGATGGGAGATATCAGGGTGTATTATGCCGAGAATGTAACAGAAGGCCCTGAAAGCTTGTTTTTACCCGAGGAATATCAACTGCTGAAAAACATTGCCACCCAGGTATCCTTGTTTATATTTAACAGACGGCTGAGATATACGCTGAACTACCTTAGTAAGGAAAGTTCCTACAGTGAAAAAAAGGAGCTGTTGCCCCATGATTCGGATTATCATTGGAAATGGAGAGACATGATGGCTCATGTAATTGCGCAGCGTGCTGATTTTAAACGATTCGGGATCAAAGCCATTTATATTATAGGAAGTACCCAGGAAGGTACAGCGGGAGCAGGAAGTGATCTTGATTTGCTTATCCATGCCGATGCCGATGAAAGACAGAGAGAATTGATTAAAGCATGGATAGATGGATGGAGCAAATGTCTGGCAGAAGTAAATTATGAGAGAACAGGCTACCAGGTAAAAGATTTAATTGATCTGCATCTTGTCACCACCAGGGAACTGAAAGACAAGAAAGATAGTTTCGCTGCTATGGTGGGGAGACATGAGAATGCTGCCAAACTGATCAGAGAGGAAGAATGAAGGATATGATGCACTGCTTTTTTGTTTCCGATCTTCATGGAAATACCGGGAAATACGATAAATTATATCATCTTCTGCTTCGCCAGCCACCGGATATTCTTTTTATTGGCGGAGACATTCTGCCACATGGTTTTTATATGAAGAAAAAGAAAAGAGAACCGGAGGATTTTATCCGGAACCAACTGGCAGAAAGGTTTATCAAATTAAAAGAGAAGCTTGGGGAACGATATCCGAAAGTTTTTCTTATTATGGGAAATGATGATCCCAGGATCAATGAGGAAAGCATTATAAAGCTTGGTTCGCAATACCAGATATGGGACTACATCCACAAGCGACATGTGCAGTATGCCCATTATGATATTTATGGCTATGCTTTTGTGCCACCCACACCTTTCGGTTTAAAGGACTGGGAAAAATATGATGTTTCCCGGTTTGTAGACCCAGGGTGCAGCCATCCCGCTCAAGGTATGCGTACGGTAAAACCCGATTATGATCCCGAGCATGAAAATATTAAGAACGACCTGCATGCCTTGACTGAGGAGAAAGATCTTTCCTCTGCGATCTTTTTGTTTCATTCTCCTCCTTATGATACATCTCTGGACCGTGCAGCCCTGGACGGGAAAATGGTCGATTATGTCCCTATGGACGTGCATGTGGGAAGCATTGCCATACAGCGATTTATTAACGAGCGTCAACCCCTGCTGACTTTACACGGCCACATTCACGAGGCTTCTTCTATTACCGGCAGTTGGAGTGAAAAGATGGGCAACACTTTTGCCTTTAACGCCTCCTACGATGTAAAAGATCATCTGGCAGTAGTGGAATTTGAGCTGGAGAACCTCCGGAATGCCAAAAGGTTTATATTATAGTTGTAGATGTTGTTTGTTACTGATGGCATGCTATCCGCAGAATGATTGTTAAAAATTGATCCGGTATAGCATGACCGGGAAAAACCTTTGCTGGTATTCTGTAATGACCTTTTCCTCGCTGGTATCATAGGTTGTACTGAAGATGTTCCCGTGATCGGCGATGTTGGTGATGTCGAGGGCCCATTCCTGGGTGAAATGCTTTTTGTTTTGCTTGAAACTGAGGCGGCCGTCCATTCTGAAATAAGGATCGTATTGTTTTTCGTAAGATCTTTTTCGGTCATAAACTGCCTGGTCTGCTGCCCGTGACTTCGGCAGATCAATGGGTGTGTATCTTTTGCCCCCGGCTGTGGTCAGCCTCAGATCTATGGACAGGGTATTCTGGTTTCCCAGGGGAATTTCATAGCCTCCCAGGGCATTGATCACATAGGTGTTGTTGAATGCGGTATTTCTATGGATGCCATTGCTTCCGCTGTACTTGCTGTCGAATAGGGAAGCGGTGACCAGAAAGTAATAATTGTTGCTCAGGAATTTTTCCAGTGTGAACTCCAGTCCATAATTGTGGCTGGTACCCTGGTTGACCAGGCTGTCGACACGGGCCAAATGAAAGCTTGCTCCATAATTGGCCAACGAGAAGTAACTGTCTTTTCGCTCTACCGGAATGTCATACTGGTGCTGGTAATAGGTTTCTGCTTTCAGACGGAGGTTTCTCGTCAGGCTGTGATCGTACGACAGAACAAACTGGTTGCTCTTTGTAAAATCCAGATCGGTATTGGTTTGAATGTAATCTTCATCCGTCGTCCAGGTCTTTACAAAATACAGAAACAGTGGCTGAAGCTGTGAATGCGTCCCATATCCCAGACTTACTTTCTGGTTCTCACTGATGTTTTTTTCGGCGCTGACTCGGGGTTCCACCATCCATGTGTTGTTGTATCCAAAATACTGTCCGTGTATGCCTGCATATATGGAAAAATCATTTGTGAACCGGTGTTCCCATTGTCCGTGTGCCTGCCAGAGCATCAGGTTTTGCTTCCGGGAGTCGGTTTGGGTGACGTATTCGGGCTCCCCGGGAGCTCTGTCGTATCCCTGAAATACACTGTCAAGGTAATGGATTGAGTGGCTCTCCATACTCAATCCAAAATCAACGGTGTTCCGGGCGTCGAATTTTTTAACGAGCTTGCTGTAAAATCCCAACTTCCATTGCCGGTTGTTTTCATCATAGAACAATTTTTTGTCTCCATCTTGATATAGGGAATCGATATGGGTAGTAACCCGCGTACCCGAAACGGAGATGCTGTTTTTTATCCGGGTGTTTTCATTGAAGAAATGAAGGTGTGTCAGGCCGGTCACGGCCATATCCGATCCGTTTCTTGTGCGGTAGCCTTTGGGGGCATCAAAGGTTTTTGCCGTGCTGTCTCTTTCCTGCCCCAGGTCGATGTGACTGGTGCCGCCCAGCCCAAACATGGAAATCTTGCCTTTTTTGGTAGGAAAGTTGAGCTTGAAGGATAGATCCTGGTATTCCGGAACGGCTCCAACGCCCAGGTTGATCCCCAGCTCGTTCATAACGGAAAGGGTTGAATACCTGTAATTGGCCAGGTAAGAAGCTTTTGAGCTGTCGGAAAAAGGTCCTTCCGCACCCAGCTCAAACCCATTGAATCCCACCTGACCCACATATTCCCTGTTTTCATTGTTTCCGGTTCGCATTTTCAGATCGAATACCCCCGACAAGGCATTGCCGTATTCTGCCGGCCAGGCACCTGTAAAGAAGTCGGAATTGGCAAGCAGGTTGTTGTTGAGTATGCTTACAGGTCCGCCGGTAGCACCCAGTGCTCCGAAATGGTTGGGATTGGGGATGTTGATGCCTTCAAGTCTCCAAAGCAGTCCGATGGGCGGATTGCCGCGGATGATGATGTCGTTCCGCTGATCACCGGCGCTGATCACACCGGCATAGTTGGCTGCCATGCGGGCAGGATCCCCCCAGCTTCCTGCATATTTCTCCGTTTCTTCAACTGTGAAGGAACGGGCACTGACATGGGCCATCTCATTGCTGGGCTGGTCCTTTCTGTTGCCTCTTACCACTACTTCATCAAGTTCCTGAACATTTTCTTCAAGCCCGATATTCAGGAGCAGTTCTTTCCCACTTTTCAACAAAAGGTTGCGAAGGGTAATGCTTTCATATCCAACAAAGGACACCCGCAGGCCTACTCTGCCGACTGGCACATTTTCCAGTCTGAAATACCCGTCCTGATCCGTAGTGGTACCTTTAGGGGGATCACTTTCCAGAATCAATATGGTGGCACCTGGCAAAGGAGACTGGGTATGCTTGTCAAGCACTTCCCCCCGGATGGTCTGTGTCAATTGGTCTTCCTGCGCCTGCAGCCAGGTAATAGACAATATAAAAGGTATCAGCAGGATAAGCCGCCGCATGGTATAATAATTTGAATTTCCAAATCAAAAAACGTACCAGCCGGGATGAAAGTTCATTTATTTAAGGAAATTAATGCCTGGACACACGCAATTATCAAGACTTCTAATATTCCTTCCACCGGAATCCTTCCGGGTTCATTACGGACATGTTTTCCCCGGATTGGGTCAGAACCAGCAGCCCGTGTATGGCAGCAAGTTCATAGCTGTCGGAAGGGATGCTCATGCCGGCCACTGCTCCTATAAGCCTTTTATCGGCGTACTCACGAAATAACGGTTTAAATTTGGGCAGTTTACGGTTAACAAAGTCGGTTACATCATCGGGGTGGAGTTTGTATTTTACTTCAATGACAATGGTATATTCCCCGTTGTGAAGGACAATGTCATATTCTCCCTGCAGTTTTTTCGAGGTTCTTGCCAGGTGATCCAC
>JAGXLC010000093.1:11216-13232 GCA_018334875.1 Bacteroidales bacterium
CCGTATTCCGATAACGGTTCATTGGCATCGTTTTGATCCTTTTTGCTCATGGTAGGTTATATTTCTGTAAAGATATAAAAATTACCTGTTTTATTGTAAGGTAAAACGAGAAGGAGATGTAAAATATTTTTGGTATGCTTTTTGACAAAAGAAATCTCTGCTGCTGTAGCAGTTGTTCTTAAATTTCAGAGACGCTATTCTGCCGCAGCAAGAGTGGGTTTTTTATGGCAGGAATATGCTTCTGCCGCAGCAGAAGTGTTTTCTTTATGTTTAGAATGCTATCCTGCCGCAGCAGACCTTCTTTAGTGACGAGAGGAATGACCTTCTGCAGCCGCAGCCCTCCTTTAGTGGTAACAGTAATGTACTCCTGCCGCAGCAGCCCCTATTAGTGATGCCGGGAATGTACCCCTGCCGCAGCAGCCCCTATTAATGACGCCGGGAATGTACCTCTACAGCAGCAGCCTTCCATTTTTGATGACAGAAAAGCCATACTGCTACAGCAGGACGGATTGTGCAGAAGAGAAAAACTTTCCGGCAACAGCGGAAGGAATGATTTACAGTAACGCAGCCAGCGGATATTATAGACAGACTCTAATTATTTCGATCTGACTATATATATATTATGGTTTATTGTTATATTTAACCTGTCGTTTCAGACAGTAACTGATTACTCTGTATAACGGAAAAACAAATATTGCGCAGCCCCTATGCCTCAACAAAAATCCAAAGAGGACGAAATCAAAAACATGAATCTCCGGTCCGAGGAATTTAAGGAAATTCTTGGCCGGCCACCGCGCTGGACCATCCGCTGGGGAATTGCTCTGATCTTCATCATTATAGTCTTGTTGATCACAGGAAGTTGGTTTTTCAGATATCCCGATGTGGTTCCTTCTGAAATTGTGGTGACCACAGAACATCCACCCGCACCGATAGTTGCCAGAGCCACCGGCAAGATTGATCACCTGATGGTAAACGATAAACAACAGGTGGAAAAGGGACAGGCATTGGCTGTCATTGAAAATGCAGCTAACTACCGGGATGTTCTGAAGCTGGGCACATTGCTGGGAAACTTTGATGAAAGCATTCAATCCGGGAATATTGACCGGGAATGGACGGAACATAAATACAACCTGGGGGAAGTACAGTCTAAATATTCTCTTTTTTTAAAGCGATTTGAAAATTATGCACATTTCATCGAACTGGATTATCACCGGCAGAAAATCACATCCCTGAAAGAAGAACAGGAGCGGGCAAGGCAGCATTACCGTGAACTGATAAATCAAAAGGAAACGCTTGAGGAGGAATACCGGCTGGCCCGGAGTCAGTTTGAAAGAGATTCGCTGTTGTACGAAAAGGAAGTTATTCCTGAAGCAGAGTACGAAGAATCAGAGGCCAAATTACTTAATAAAAGGTATAACCTGGAGCAGATCGATGTGAGCATTAGCAGTGCGTGGGTGCAGCTTTCCCGCATTGATCAGAATATTCTGGAACTGGAGCTTCAGTATCAAAGGCAGAAGAAGGAATTGAAGTCCAATTTGATGGAAAGCTATGACAATTTAAAGGCTGCCATAGATGAATGGAAGCGGAAATATTACATGAAATCGCCCATCAGGGGTCAGGTTACTTTCACTCAGTATTGGAGTGAGAATCAGCATATAGAAACCAGCAAGCGTGTTATGACTATAATTCCTGAAAATGAGGGCGAAATCATTGGTAAGATGACTTTGCCTTTCCGGGGAGCAGGCAAAGTGCAAGAAGGGCAGCCCGTAAACATTGAGTTTGCCAATTATCCCCCTATGGAATACGGTATGGTAAAAGGAGTGGTTCGTTCCATTTCCCTGATACCGGAAAATCAGTCATACACCGTGGAAGTGGCCCTACCCAACGGCCTGACTACCTTTTACGGGGAGAAGCTTGAATTTTCGCAACAGATGCAGGGCAGGGCAGAGGTCATTACAAAAGAAACCCGTTTATTGGAGCGAATTGTAAGACCTCTGAGATATGTGGTGAACAAGA
>JAGXLC010000094.1 GCA_018334875.1 Bacteroidales bacterium
TGGATACTCTATGGTATCACTCCTCCAGATATCCGGAGGAGTGATGGGCCTCCTTCAGGGGGAAGTGCCGGGAGCCTTATATCAGTTTATATAAAAGCGTATTAAGCAGAACGCACACCCAGTTCGTCAAGGTGCCTGAGCAGTTCTGCGGGATCTTCATATACTCTATATGCCCCAGCCCTTTCCAGTTCTTCCTGTCCATAGCCGCCTGATAACAGTCCGACACCCAGGGTACGGGCTCGCCGGGCTGCCAGCAAATCCCAGACACTATCACCCACCACAATGGTATCGTTTGTTTCTACCAGTGTACCGTCCAGATCGAAAACCAAAGCCGTTTGTTGAGTCATATTTGATTTGTTATAGATATTTTAAAAATTCAGGCAATCTTCGGGAATTTCTCCCTGTAGCATGGTTAAAAGATTATGCGTGGCCCGTTTTTGTAATTCAACGATAGATTTTGTTGAATACCAGGCATAATGACCGGTAGCAATGACCTGTGGATGGAATAGCAAGCGTTCCTGACGGGATGAAGGAGGTTCTTCACCATATACATCAAGCCCTACACTGTGAAGTTTACCTGACTGAAGGGCTTCATACAAATCGTCTTCATTGATAACAGGACCCCTCGCAGTATTGATAATAATTGCACTCTTGCGCATCAGTTGCATTTTGTTTTTATCAATAAGGCCCCGTGTTTCTTCCGTCAAATTGCAATGGACCGAGATTATATCACTATCCCTGAGTAGATCATCCAGGTTGGTTTTGGAGGCGCCCAGTGAGCTGAATCGTTCATCGGAGATGTAAGGATCTGATGCCAATATCTTCTTAAAAAGCGGTTGAGCTTTTTGACACAGTGTTCCACCGATTCTGCCCAGCCCAATAATTCCCAAAGTTTTATCATGAAGTTCGATTATTTCCCTGATGGGTGGTTTGGCAAATTGTTGTTCGACTAATTTTTGTCCTTGTGACAGCCCCCGTGCACAGGCATAGATCAGGGCCAGGGCATGATCGGATACCGAGTGGTTGGCATATCCCCGGACATTGGCGACTTTAACCCCATATCGTGTTGCCGCATCAAGATCAATATTATCGTAACCTACGCCGTAACGGACAATGGCTTTTAATTTGGGGGTAGCTTGTAAAAAATCATCATTAATCTTTGTCCAGCGAACCAACAATCCAACTGCATCTTTTGCCAGGGCTATTTTTCCAGCACGATCGTGTCGTTCCCCTGTGAATATTTCAAGGTCATAGCCCGCTTCTTTAAACAGCTTTTTTTCGTAATCATAAGATTCATAGCCGGTATCCAGTATTGCAATTTTTTGGGGCATAGCGGGTATTATCCTTCCCTTTTTAACTTATAGGTTTTGCTAAGAAATTCAAGGTTAGAAATCTTATTCCTTTCTAGTTTTTATCAGTTGTCAGATTGATTTCGGTCTAATATGCTTTTTTCTGCCACCAAAGCACCAAAGCACCAAATTCCACTAAAAATAAAAAACCAAATTTATTTATTTTGTGGTTTTTTGTGTTTTAGAGTTTTAGTGGCATTTTTTAAATTCTTTTTAGACCAGACTCTAGATCTCAATGTCGATATTTCTTAAAAAAACAGCCTCTTAATGTGCCCCTCGAATAGGTTCTCCGTCACTTCAGAAGCAATGGTATCTTCATATTTTTTTAGTAAGCCGGTGTATTCAGCACCCATTTGGGCCGCTATTTTGTAAGAAACATGCATCATTTGTCTGAAATGGGGATTGTATTGCGGATGATCGGGCACGTGACGCAACGTATTTGCAAATTCTTCCGCACTCCAATTGTTCACCTTTTCAGGGTCGGGAAGCTGATTTTGATCGATATCGATCACGGCCGCATAGGCTTCCGTGAGTTTTTCAACCTGATTATAAGCTGTACGGTAAATGCGTTTGGCCATTTCCAGTCCGTCATCTCCGGCCAGGCACATACCGATGACTTCTGCCAGCCAGGTCGTCCCGGCTGTTTTTACATGTATTCCTTTGTTGTATTTTCTGATGATCTTGCCGATAACGGGATAAATGGAAAATTTATCACTTCCGGTATGTATGCTTAGTTTTAAGTTTTCAGGCAAGTCAAATTCCCGGACAGCAAAATCAAGCACCTGGATATCCGCTTCAAATTCTTTTTCAAACTGGCTGATATCCCCGACATAATCTATACCTTTGTTAAAACGGCCGGAAAATTTGGGAGCCAATGTCTGGAGCGGGATATTTTCATGGGCCAGTGCACTGAGGATCACCAGTAATTCAAGAGGAGTCTGCGGCAGGTCGGTTTCATCCATAGAAACCTCCGCGACAAAATGATCCCCTCCTTTCTTATCGGCTATGAACCGGTAAACTTCCCCTGCTTTTTGAGCCGCATAAAGATACTTCTCTCCAATTTCCCGTATTGCATTTTCTGTGATCTGAGAAGCATTTTGTATGCCTGGTATTTCAGTATTTCCGATTAATTGGGTGTTGGATTTTACAAACTGATTGATGTCTTCTTCATCTGCTTTTTTACCGATGTAATCCGCTACATCCAGGGTGAAGAAATTGGCATAATCTATGAATTGGTCCACGTTGTCCCGGTTGATATGGTCTGCATCGACATAATAATTCTCCTGCCAGCCCAATGCTTTTACCGCTTCATCGGCTTCTTTCTTTACTTCTGCATGGTTGGTGCCGACCGTCTGGTGTTCGCGATGCGACTTATTCCAAACCGGTGCGATGGTTACACCTGCTTCTTTTGACTTTATGAGTGCCTTTAACTGAGCCTCACCCTGATGGGCAAAGCGGTCTCCAATGCCTAAGGTATATTTTTCTAAATCCATAATATATCGTGTTTTTACGGTTTAAAATCCGAACAATCCTGGCAGCCATAAGCTCAGTTGCGGTAGATAAGTGACCAAGAGGAGAATTAAAACCATTACAGCATATATGGGCAATAGTGGACGAATCAATTTTTCTATGCCGATCTTACTGATACTGCAACCGATAAATAATACCGTTCCCACCGGTGGTGTAACCAATCCAATACTCAGATTGAGGATCATAATGATTCCAAAGTGAATGGGATCCACACCGATGTTGGTTACGATTGGTAGAAAAATCGGAGTAAAGATCAGAACGGCAGGGGAAAGGTCCATAAATATTCCCACGAAAAGAAGCAACAGGTTAATAATAATGAGAATCACAAATTTGTTTTCACTCAGGGCCAGCAAGCCTTCAGAAACCTGCTGGGGAATATCCTGATACGACATTACCCATGAAAGGCCAATGGAAGTTCCTACCAGCAGGAGAACGATCGTTGAGGTGATCACTGACCGAAGTAAGATATTGGGTAGATCTTTGACAGAGATTTGTTTGTATATGAAAGAAAGGGCCAGGGCGTAAACAACAGCTATGGCTGCAGCTTCTGTGGCCGTGAATAATCCTGCTAAGATACCGCCGATTACTACAATGATCATACCCAGGCTGGGGAGGGCATCCAGAAATTTAATAACCCCGTATCGAAAGGTTACTTTTTCGGCCAGTGGATAATTGCGGCGATAGGCAATGGTAGCAGCTACTGCTGCAATACCCAGCCCTGTCAGTATTCCGGGTATGTAGCCTGCGATAAAAAGGGCTCCGATGGAAAGTCCTCCTGCTGCCAGTGAATAAACAATCAACACGTTACTTGGGGGTATACTGAGTCCTGTAGTGGCAGAGGTAACATTTACTGCGGTGCTGTAGTTTCTGTCATAACCTTCTTCTATCATTCTTGGGGTCATAAAGCTTCCGATGGCTGAAGCCGAAGCAGCCGCCGATCCCGATATGGCACCAAACAGCATGTTCGAGAGGATATTCACAAAAGCAAGACCGCCGGGTAATCTTCCTACAAGCGCCTTGGCAAGATCAATGAGCTTCATGGCTATGCCTCCCTTATTCATCAACTGCCCGGCAAGTACAAAAAAGGGTATGGCCAGCAAGGTAAAGCTGTCCAGCCCTGTGGCTACCCGTTGAGCCACAGTAGTAGCAGCCGGGATGGGATAGATACTAACCAGTAATGTTAAGGTTGCCGATAATCCTATACTATAGGCAATAGGTACTCCAATAGCGAGGAATATAACAAAGCTGACTATTAAAACGAGGATTCCGAATAGTTCCATTATTTTTTAAATTTTTTATTATTTTTTTATTCTGAGGTCATTGTTTTTTCTTTCAAATCCTGGGGAAGTCCATGGATGATCTCATGAACTGAATAAAAGATGATAAGCAGGCCACTCAGGGGCAATGCCAGATAGACAATCCCCATTGGAATTTGCATGGTAGCGGATACCTGGCTCATCTTAAAAGCGATGAACATCAACCTGGAACCACCGATAACAAAAACAAATAGTGCGAAAAGGATAATGAGGATATTAATAAGGATATCCAGGTTCCTTCTTTTGGCCGGATTTCTTTTTTGCAGTTTCTGTGGAAGCAGATTGATTGAAATATGTTCCTTTTTACCTGAAGCATAAGCACCTCCCAGTAAACCAACCCAGATAAGCAGGTACCTGGCAAGTTCTACCGAAAAGGAGCTCGGGGCATTCAAAAGATATCTGGATACCACATTCCATACCACATCCAGTACCAGAACAACCATAACTACTACCACCAATATTTCCAGAATTTTGTCTATTGTCTCTCTTACCTTCATAGGATATAATGTTTATTGTGAAACAGATTACTTATCTTCAGAGTCAGAAACCTCAACGTTTTGAATCTGTTGGGTCAACTTATAAACCTCAGGGCTTGTCCTTTCTATATACGAATAGACACTTTGAACGCTTTCCCTGAAAGGTTCCGGGTCAGGGCGTATGACTTCGACACCTGCCTCTTTGATTACCTTCAAAGCCTCTTTTTGAGCTTCTTGCCAATATTCTCGTTGTTTTTCAACCGACTCATCAGCAGCCTGCTGAAGCCATTGTTTTTCCTGTTCGCTCAGATTCTCCAGGATGTGAGTACTCATCAAGAGCACGTCTGGAATACTGGTATGTTTGTTCATACTAAAATAATCGGCCACTTCATACTGATGGGATGTATGCAATGAAGGCAAATTGTTTTCTGCTCCGTCTACCACTCCGTTTTGCAATGCGGTATATAATTCTCCCCATGAAATCGGTGTTGGAGAGCCGCCCATTGCCTGAACCATTTTCACGGAAGTCATGCTTTGCATAACCCGTATCTTCATCCCTTTAAGATCAGAGGGTTTCCGTATTGGTTTATCGATGGTATAGAAGCTCCGGCTACCGGCATCGTAAAAAACAAGCCCTTGTAGCCAATACTCTGTGCCTGAATTCAGGATTTTTTCACCAATCGGCCCGTCCAAAACTTTATGGTAATGCTGGAGATCTCTAAAAATATAAGGCATTCCCAGAGCTTTATATTCAGGGACAAAACTCTGCATGACCGCGGAAGAAACTTTAGTCATGGCCAGGCTCCCAATCTGAAGCATTTCCAAACATTCCCTTTCCGAGCCAAGCTGAGAACTGGGATAAATTTTGATTCTTAAATTGCCGTCCGATAGTTCCCTGGCCCTTTTAGCCATATATTCCATACCTTTATGCACAGGATGGGAAACATCCAGCGAATGAGCCAGACGAAGGGTGGTGATCTCAAATTCTTCTGTAGCGGAATCCAGATCTTTTGTGCAGGACGAGCTGACAATTAACATTGTAAGCAATATAGACATTACTTTAACACCAAATACAACTCTTAGTTTCATAATGGATATAATTTATCTGATTTTTTTAACAATAGATAGCGCCTCGCTGGTTTTATCTTTTATTTTGGAGAATTCCCCGTTCTTCACCAGTTCTTTGGTGATCAGTTTGGATCCCATACCTACGCTGCACACTCCGGCCTCAAACCATGCTTTGAGGTTTTCCTCGGTAGGTTCAACACCACCGGTGGGCATGATATCCGTCCATGGCATGGGACCGCGCACAGCCTTTACAAAGCCGGGACCGCCTACCTGAGATCCGGGGAAAATCTTGACGATCTCTGCTCCCAGTTCATGGGCTTTGGATATTTCCGTGACCGAACCGCAACCGGGAATCCAGAGTATTTTTCTTCGGTTACAGACCTTTCCGGTATCTTCATCCAGGATGGGAGAAACCACGAAATCAGCTCCGTTTTGCATGTATATTGCTGCTGTGGGAGCATCCATCACTGAACCTACCCCGAGGCATAACCCGGGTAATTCTTTTTGAACGTATTTTCTAAGCTCTGTGAAAACCTCGTGGGCAAAATCTCCCCGGTTGGTAAATTCAATTACTTTTACCCCCCCTTCAAAACAGGCCTGCACTATATTACGGGCTGTTTCGAAATCGGAATGGAAGAAGACAGGCACAATACCGGTACTTCTCATTAGGTGGGCGACTTCATGCCTTTTAAATTCTGCCATATTTTAGATCATAATTTTAGAAGAATAACAGGTAAATATATAAAAAAACTCGAAAATTAGATTTTCATTCAAAAATCTTTTTATCTGGAAACCCTGCCGGAAACATCACCGCCCATGATTTTCTTTACCTCATCTACGGTAACTTCATTGAAATCTCCATGCACAGTATGCTTCAGACAAGAGGAAGCAATTCCGAAGTTCAGGGCGTCCTCATCGTTCATCTCAGAAAGAATCCCGTAAATCAATCCGGCCATAAAGGCATCGCCGCCACCGACCCGGTCAACGATATGGGTGATATCGAATTTGTTTCCGATATGAAGCTTCTCACCATCATAGAGGGTTCCAGTCCAGGTATTGTGGTTGGCATTGATGGAGCCCCTTAAAGTGGTGATCACCTTTTTGGCTTTCGGAAAACGCTCCATGATCTGCCGGGAAACCGAGCGGTAGGCTTCGGCATCTACTTCGCCTTTGGTGACATCCACACCTTCCGGCTTAATACCCAGGGATTTTTCCGCATCTTCTTCATTGCCCAGCACGATATCGCATCCTTTCACCAGTTCGGGCATTACCTCCTGAGCATCCTTCCCGTATTTCCAAAGTTTTTTTCTGTAGTTTAAATCGCATGAAACTGTCAAACCCAGTTCATTGGCAGCTTCAATGGCTTCCTGGCATACATCGGCTGTTCCCTGAGATATGGCCGGTGTGATACCGGTCCAGTGGAACCAGGTGGCATCTTTGAAGATTTCCTTCCAGTTGAACATGCCCTTTTCTACCTGCGATACTGCCGAATGAAACCGGTCGTAAATTACTTTACTGCCACGGCTCACAGCCCCTGTTTCAAGGAAATAAACACCCAGCCGTTCGCCACCTCTGAGAATGTGAGAGGTATCTACATTGTGCTTTCTCAGTTCCTGAAGACATGCTGTTCCTATATCGTTTTCGGGCAACCGGGTTACAAAGCTGACCGGTACCCCGAAATTGGCGAGGGATACGGCAACATTGGATTCCCCTCCCCCGAATGATGCATTGAACTGCTTTACCTGATTGAAACGAAGATGCTGAGGGGTTGCCAGGCGCAGCATGATCTCTCCGAATGTGACCACTTTTTTGTTTTGCATAATCTTTAATTATTTGTCTAAGATATTATTCTTCTGAAAAATTAATTTAAAACTGGAAGTAATTTTTAGCATTATGGTAACAGATGTTCTTGACCATCTGTCCAATGAAGTCGTAATCTTCCGGCAGAAGACCTTTCTCGATATCTTTTCCAAGCATATTGCAAAGAATCCGCCGGAAATAATCATGCCTGGAGAAAGACAGGAAGCTCCGGGAATCAGTTAACATTCCCACAAAACGGCTTAGCAGTCCCAGTTCAGAAAGCACATTCATTTGAACTTCCATTCCACGGAGATGGTCATTGAACCACCATGCCGGCCCCATTTGCATTTTTCCGGGTACTGAACCATCCTGAAAATTACCGAGCATGCTTCCAACTACCTCATTATGATTGGGATTGATATTGTAGATGATGGTTTTGGTCAGCTTTCCTCTTCTGTCCAGGCTATCAAAAAAGCGTGACATGGCCCTGGCTACCGGCTCATCTCCTATAGAATCAAACCCGGTATCCTTGCCAAGCTTTTCATACATCCTTGTGTTGTTGTTCCTCATGGCTCCGTAGTGAAACTGCTGAGCCCAGCCTTTTTCGTAGTTCATAACTGCCAGCTCGTGAAGAAGAGCCATCTGATACTTCTGGGCCTGATCGGGAGTTACCGGCTTGCCTGAGCGTGCACTGTCGAATATCCCGGCTATTTCATTTTCCGTATAGTCACACTCGTAAAAGGTCTCGATACCGTGATCGGAACTTTTGCATCCAAGGCTGTCGAAAAAGTCATGCCGTTTGCGAAGAGCTGTGATCAATTGTTCATAACTGCCGATGCTGACACCGGATGTTTTTTCAAGTTTGTTGATATATTCGTTGAAATTATCTACGTTTTGTATCCCCAGGACCTGGTCAGGCCTCCATGTTGGAAAAACCTGAACGGGTATTTGGTTGTCCCTTATATTTTGATGGTATTTCAAATCATCAACCGGGTCGTCAGTAGTACATACTGTATCTACATTCCATTTTTTCAATAATTGTAAGGTGGAATACTCTTTTTGCCTGAGTTTTTTGTTGGCTTCCTCATAGATTTCTTCAGCAGTATCCGGATTAAGCAGTTTATCTATGCCAAAAGACTGCTTTAATTCCATATGGGTCCAGTGATACAAAGGATTTCGCATGGTATGGGGTACGGTTTCGGCCCACTTCTTAAATTTCTCGAAATCATCGACATCACCTGTGCAATATTTCTCCGGAACGCCATTGGACCGCATGGCCCTCCATTTGTAATGATCTCCGCCGAGCCAGATTTCAGCCAGGTTATTGAATTGTTTGTCATGATTTATTTCATCAGGCGGAAGATGGGTATGAAAATCGATGATCGGCATTTCCTTTGCGAATTCGTGGTAAAGCTTTTCGGCAGCTTTGGTTTCTAATAAAAAGTTTTCATGTATTAAGTTTTTCATGGCTTTTATTTTTTTTGTTTTAGATTTCGTCAATTGAATGGCAATTCTGAACTCCAAGCACCAATCCCCTGAGCTCAGCCAGTGCTTTCATCCTACCGATAAGGGAATAACCCGGGTAGAATGTTCTGTTGATATCATAGAGCATTTGTTGACCATGATCCGGCCGCATCGGGATTTGCCAGTCATTTTTACCTGCTTGTTTTCTGCGGTGTTCTTCAAGTAACAGTTCTTTTATTACATGGTACAGGTCAATGTTTCCCCCGAGATGATTGACTTCACAGAAATTCCCATCTTCGTCTCTTGTTAGATTCCGAAGATGGGTAAAATTGATCCGGTGGGCAAGACTTTTGGTCATATCCACCAGATTGTTGAAATGTCCTGCACCGAATGATCCGGTACATAAAGCCACTCCGTTGGATTCCGAATCTATTGTCTTTATGATATCCAGTGCATCTTGTTTGGTACTGACAACCCGTGGTATACCAAATAATGGAAAGGGAGGATCATCCGCATGAATGGCCATTTTCACCCCCGCTTCTTCAGCTACGGGTATCGTTTCTCTGATAAAATAAAACAGATGTTCTTTCATTGAATCCCGGTCTATATGGGAATAACTTTTAATCATGGAATGTATGTCTTCCAATCCGTATTTTTCCTCAGTGCCGGGCAATCTGAGAAGAATGGCATTTGTAAGGTTTTGTATGCCTTCTTTATCTAGCTGATTATAGTATTGCTCTGCTTCCTCCAGAATTTTTTGAGGATAAGATTGAGAAGCACCGGCTCTTTGTAGTATAAACAAGTCGAAAGCGGCGAAGCTCTTCATATTAAACTTTGCAGTTATAGACCCATCCGATAACTTCCAGTTGTGATCTGTTCTAATCCAGTCCAGCATGGGTATGAAATTGTAGCAAAGTATTCTGATCCCGCATTCACCAAGATTTTTTATGGTTTGTTTGAAATTTTCAATGTATTGCTGATAATCACCTGTTTGTTTTTTGATATCACCGTGAACGGGCACACTTTCCACAACAGACCACTCCAAACCTTCCTTTTCGATGGTGCTTTTACGCTTCATGATCTCATTAACATCCCATACCTGGCCCACAGGAATATGATTAAGCGCTGTCACTATCCCCGTAACACCGGTTTGTTTGATCTCGTTAAATCGAATCGGATCATTCGGTCCGAACCATCTCCATGTAAATTCCATAACCCCGGATTTCTAGTCTAAAGACCCACATTGAGCGATTTATGCTTTCAATTCACACCAAAAAGTGCAGAAGATCAGAAAGCGTCTTTAACCTTCCTGATAAAAAAGATACTAGACACCACTCCAGGTGCTAAAACCTCCATCGACAGGAATAACTGTTCCTGTAACAAAACTGGAAATGTCGGAAACCAGGTACAGCGTGGTTCCCACCAGTTCCTCAACCTCTCCGAATCTGCCAAATGGAGTATTGTCAATGATCTTTTTACCTCTTTCCTTTAAGTTGCCTTCTTCATCTTTCAGGAGGAACCGGTTCTGATTGGTCAGAAAAAATCCGGGAGCCATTGCATTCACCCTTATTCCCGTTTTTGCAAGATGAACCGATAACCATTTGGTGAAGTTTGTTATTGCTGCCTTGGCTGCTGAGTATGCAGGCACTTTTGTGATGGTTGTGATAGCTGCCATGGAAGATATATTCAATATGGTGCCCTTTTGTTTCTCCAGCATATCTTCCCCAAAGACCATGATTGGCAGCAAGGAACCTTTGAAATTCAGAGAATATACAAAGTCAAACCCTTCCATAGACATATCGAAGAATGAGCCTTTCAGATCATCCAGGTCTTCTTTTGAAAGGATTTCCTTATCCGTTGTACCCTTAGGAGAGTTTCCTCCGGCACAGTTGATAAGTATGTCAATTTTGCCCAGGTCCCCGTTGATTTGTTCCTTTACTTCTTTTAGATTGTCTTTATCCAAAACATCAACTTTGTAGGCTGATGAGTCAGCTTGATACTCATTTTTCAGCTCAGCAGAGAGTTCTTTGGCACTGTCGAAATCCATTTCCAGGATAGCCGTTTTGGCTCCGGCGGATGCAAGTCCCCGGGCCAATGCGGAACCAATAATTCCTGCGCCTCCGGTGATGACACACACCTTATCTTTTAGATCACTAAAATTATTCTGTTTCATAAAGCATTGGATATATTTTGATGGTTAACATTCTCTTTGATGATGATTTCAATAGGCAATTTGTATTCCTTTTCCACCGGTTTATTTAATACCAGGGAGTTGAACAGTGTTCTCACACTTATATAGCCCTGATCAAATGGTTTTTGACTGATGAGATAATCAATGGTTTCCTTTTCCAGATGAATTAGATTCTCTTCGGTCAGGTCATATCCGATCAATAAAAGATCAGTATGGTGTTTATCCAGAAATTGGGCTACCTTGAAGGCTTTTGAGTTGGTGACAAAAATCCCTTTTGTATTCGGGTGCTTTTCCAGATGGGCCTTGAGATTATGAGTTATGACGCTATCTTTGTTGCTTTTGATGTTAAGGTGATTTATCCTGATTTTGTCTCCAACAATGGTTTCAAAGCCTTTTTGTCTGTTTTTAAGGTGGGGATGCGTGTCGACCGATTTGGCCAGATGCAAAACAAGCACTTCATCGCCCTCCGATAAACAGTTTTTCATAAGTTTTCCCGCTACCCTTCCGCTTTGGTTGTCATCCTGACCAATGAAAGAGATGTTGTTCTTTCCTTCAAGGTCGGAATTGATAAACACATAGGGTATCTGGTTTTGCTCGCAATATCTCAGCAAACGATACGCCTCTCCGGAAAAGACCGGCGCCAGGATGACCCCGTCGGGTTCTGATTCTATTATTTTGTTTATTTTTTCTTTGAATGAATCTTTATTAAACTGATCAAACAGGAATTTTCTGCTGGTAACCCCCAGATGGCTGATTTCGCTTATGGCTTTATCGATGCCTATGATCGGGCTCTGCCAGAAGGAACTTTCTTGTTGTGCGTGGGGAATGCATACAGCGAGTTTATAGGTTTTGCCTGAGGCCAGCCTTCTTGCAGAGAGGTCCGGCTCGTAGTTTAATTCCTGAATGATTTGCTGGATTTTTTGTTTGGTGATTTCTGAGACTTCTCCACGATTATGGATCACACGATCAACGGTCCCGTGAGAAACACCTGCCATTTCTGCAATATCCTTTATCCGTGCTTTAACCTTGTCCATAACCGGATGAATTTAATGGTTCCGTGTACGTACACGGCAAATATAAAAAATATTTGTCGTTTACCTACACGATTTGATTTTTTCCTAAAATAATCGTATTTTACTGCCAAAAAAATAACCATGTCCCTACAGGCTGAAGGAACGAATTATTTCGGAACCCAGATATTTCCCGTTAATATCAGTAAGGTTTGTTATCCACAAGGGATCAGTCATCCTTATGATCTTACACAGACAATGCACTATCATGATTTTACCGAGATTGTTGTCATATTGAATGGCAACGGGATCCATGAAGTCGAGGGTCAGCGGTATAAGGTCTCTGCCGGGGATGCTTTTGTTCTCCAGGATTTCCAGAAACATCAGTTCATAGATGCCAGTGAGGTTGAGATTGTCAACGTGATGTTTGATCTCAAGAAAAAGCCCGATATGCTTAATCTGAATGAAATTAAGAAAATGCCGGGATACAATGCCCTTTTTATTCTCGAGCCTCAGTACCGAAATATGCGGCAATTTAAAAACCGGCTTCAGCTTAACAGGAGTGAGCTTGCCAAAGTAGAATTCATCCTAAATTCCATGTTCTGGGAACAAAACAATCAGGAATCCGGCTACGAGACCATCCTGAGGAATCATCTCGAAGATTTGATCATTTTGATGTCACGGCAGTACTCAAAGATCGAGACACATGAGGCCAGGGCTTTGATGCGGATAGGTGAAGTGATTGATTATCTCGAGAGGAATTATAAGTCGAGAATCTACCTGGATGAAATGGCGGACAGAGCTTGTATGTCGAAGCGTCATTTTCACCGCATCTTTAAGAATGCTACCGGCGAATCTCCACTGGATTATCTCATTCAGATCCGCCTGCAAAAGGCAAGGGAGCTGCTTCGCACCA
>JAGXLC010000095.1:0-5612 GCA_018334875.1 Bacteroidales bacterium
ATTCAGATAATACAAACGGTCAGGCCCAGGATACAGGATCATCGGGATTGATACGTTGGATCGAGTTGCTTGGGAACAAGCTTCCACACCCATTCTGGATCTTTGTGTGGATTTGTATATTTGTTGTGATTTTAAGCGGTATAACTTCTTATTTGGGAGTTAGTGCCACGGATCCATCAACAGGCGAGGTGGTGGAGGTTAAAAACCTGATCTCCGGAGAGGGATTGCGCCGTTTTGTGCAGGAGATGGTAACCAATTTTTCCCATTTTGCACCTTTTGGGCTGGTGCTGGTTATGCTGATGGGTGTGTCCGTTGCCGAACGAAGCGGATTGCTTAGTGTTGCCATGCGGACCGTTGCTTTTTCAGTACCCAATAAAGTTGTATTACCGGTTATATTTATTATAGGAGCCTGTGGCAATATTGGTTCCGATGCCGGAGTGGTTATTGTTCCTCCAATAGCGGCCCTTATTTTCAGACAGATGGGGCTAAACCCCATCGCCGGTCTGATAGCCGGATATGCAGGAGCGACGGCCGGTTTTACCGCCAATTTGTTCATTGCCGGCACCGATGTGTTGCTGGCCGGCATTAGTACCTCCGTAACCGAGCGGGTAGCTGACGGGATGGAAGTCAGTGCAACGTCTAACTGGTATTTTATGATTGTATCCACCATTTTACTTGGGCTTGTAGGCGCTTTTGTAGTATCGAAATTCACCCTCCCCAGGTGCAACAAACTAGCCTGCGATTTGTCAGCGGATACGGATACGGCGGAGACCCTTTCAAGCGAAGATGAGAGAAGAGGTCTTAAGCGTGCCGGTATTGCATTATTGATTTATGTGATCTTTATTGCCCTGTTGGTTGCACCGCCAGGGGCACCCCTGCGTGATCCCGAAACGGGAGGTCTCGTCCCTTCACCCTTTTTAAGAGGGCTTATTCCCATATTGTTTTTCTTCTTCGCTATACCAGGCTACTATTTTGGTAAAGCAACCGGTACGATAAAAAAACCGAATGACGTGCTTAAGTTCATGGAGAATGGAATGAAGGAGTTGTCGGGGTATATCGTTTTAATGCTTGTGGTAGCTCAATTCATCAACCTTTTTAACTGGTCACAGCTTGATACCATACTGGCCATTTCAGGTGCCGAATTTTTAGAGGCTACAGGTCTTACCGGTCCCTTGATGTTCACATTGTTTATGATCATTGTCGCTGTCATTAATATTTTCATGGGAAGCGGCTCGGCAAAATGGGCCATTTTTGCTCCTGTTTTTATACCCATGCTACTCCAGATCGGTTATAATCCCGCTTTTGTTCAATTGATGTACCGGGTGGGGGATTCCATTACAAACTGCATTTCACCAATCTATCCATACTTCCCGCTTTTGCTGGGGTGGGTGCATAAATACAATAAAAATCTGGGCATAGGAACCGTCATATCTCTGTTATTTCCTTATGCTATAATTCTTTTCCTTATGTGGCTTATATTGCTGTTTGTATGGTTCGGATTGGACCTCCCCATCGGAGTGGGAGAGGGGATTTTTATGTAACCTGGGCCTTGATATAATTGACTGGCATGAAAAACGAGCGTAACGCAGCCAGCGGATATTATAGACAGACTCTATTTAACCAGAAATTTTAATTTGTATTTATTCCGGCGACTGCTCTTTATTCAAATATGGCCCGGATGTCCTCCTCACTCAGCTTCTTGACAAAGCTCTGCTCTGCGGTGATGAGGTCTTCTGCCAGGGTTTTCTTTCTTTCCTGAAGGTTGAGGATTTTTTCTTCCACCGTATTTTTGCAGATCATCTTGTACGCAAAAATGTGCTTGTCCTGCCCGATGCGATGCGTGCGGTCGATGGCCTGCTGTTCTACGGCCGGATTCCACCATGGATCGATCAGATAAATATAGTCTGCTTCGGTAAGATTGAGACCCAATCCGCCGGCTTTCAGACTGATCACCATGATGCGGCATTGATTATCTTCCTGGAAAGTTTCCACGGCTTGTTTCCGGTCACGGGTTGAGCCGTCCAGATAGCTGTAAACCAATCCCTCCTTATCCAGCTCACGGGTGATCAGTTTGAGCATGCTTACAAACTGGGAGAAGATGATCACTTTGTGCTTGCCGGTTTTTTCCCTTACATGCCTTAAAATTTCCTGCAGTTTTACAGAATTGTTGCCATAATCTTCTTCCGTGTTCATAAGGGCAGGAGAGTCGCATATCTGTCTCAGCTTCGTCAGTGCATCCAACACATTGAATTTGGCTTTGTCAAGTCCTTCTTCATCAATTTTACTGAGCACCTGATTTCTGTATTCATTTTTAAAAGCTTCATACACTTTTCTCTGTTCTTCTTCCATCTCGCAGAAAAGCGGTATTTCGGTTTTTGGCGGCAGTTCTTTGGCCACCTTTTCCTTGGTTCTTCTGAGCAGAAAGGGTTTGATCAACTGCTGCAGCTCCCGGGTTTTTTCTTTATTGCCGTTTTTATCAATTGGAATGGCGTACTCTTTTTTAAAGAAATTCTGGGATCCAAGCAATCCCGGGTTGACAAACTGCATCTGGGCATACAGTTCCATGGTGTTGTTTTCAATGGGTGTGCCGGTCAGCGTGAATCGGTAGGTGGCGTTGATCAGGTTCACCGCCTTGAAACGCAACGAGGATGGATTCTTGATGGCCTGTGATTCATCCAGAACGGCAACGGTGAACTCAAAATCTTTCATCCATTCGATATCACGGGTGAGGGTGCCGTAGGTGGTCAGTATGATATCATAGTCTTTCCAGGTGCTGCTGTCCTTTGTCCGTTGCTGGCCCCAATGAACTACATACTTCATGCCCGGTGTGAACTTGAGTATTTCGTTTTCCCAGTTGAAAAGCAGTGTGGTGGGAGCTATAACGAGAAATTGCTGCCTTTTACTGCCGTTCTGAGACTGGAGGTACCGGAACAGGGAAAGCATTTGCAGGGTTTTTCCCAGGCCCATATCATCCGCCAGAATACCGCCCCATTTGAACCGGTGAAGAAAGACCAGCCAGTTGAGCCCGGCCTGCTGATAATTGCGCAGCTCTGCCTGAACACCATCCGGAGTGGATACTTCTTCAATCGAATCAAAGGATTGCAGCAGTTGTTTCTTTTCTGCAATTTCTCTCGCCACCGCATCGTCATCCAACTGATCATACAATTGTTCAATAAGCTGAAAATGGAGCTTGCTTAATTTGAGCTTGCCATCCTGAACTTTACCGAACTTAAGCATTTTTGACCATTGCTCCAGCCATTCGCCGGGTAGAAGTCCCCAATTATCCTCCCCAAGCCTGACATAATGTTGTTCTTTCATCACTGCCTTGCGGACCTCTTTTAGCGATACCGACTGCTCACCGAAGTTTACCTGCATGTCCATGTCGAACCAGTCAATGCCGGATTTCACACTGAAGCTGGTAGAAGGCCGGTTGGGGTTGTAACGGATCTTTTTGAGATCTTTGAGCCCATATACTTCAATACCCTTTTCCTTGCATTTTTCAAAGAAATCAAAGAACCACATCTTTTTCATCACTTCATCTACATGGAGGAAATAGTATTCCTGCTCGGTAAACGGGCTGAAGCCAGGATGGAGATCAACGATAAAATCTCTGATGTTCTGTTCATATTCCTTGTCCCTGGGGATAACGGTTAACAACCCCTCTTCATCTGTATCGTACAGGTTTTTTCCTGCTTCGTTGAGCAGCACTTCTTTATCGCCGTAAACCACGATGGGATAGATAAGAAGGAAATTACCGGTTTCGGTCAGCTTGATCCTGGTTTTTGGTTGTACCTTTTTTTCTTTTGGCTCCATGCTTTTATCCATTTCTACAGGGATTTTATTCTGGATTTCCTGAATGAACGTCTCGAATATTTTTGGCCACTGTTCGTGAGGAATTTCAATTACCCGCTCCTCCCAAAAATTGAAGTGAGCGGCCAGCAGGAAGTGGTGGTGGTTTTTCCATGTGTGGATTTCGTTGTCTTCCAAGTTGATCCAGACGGGATAATGCATATCATTAATGGGTCCCATGGGTACCTTGCCATTGAGGGTTATGGAAAAGGTGAGTTCGATGTGTCCCTTTTTTTTCTCCACCTCCAGTTTGCTCTCCAGGAACTCTTCCGTGTTGATCTTAACAGGCTCCAGGTTTTTGGCCGGGAATCGGGCATAATTATGAATCCATTCACTGAAGTAAACATATTTGTTTTTCATTTTTGGAAGTACCTGATGAAGATAATTCAGGTAATACCTGGAGAAATCGTTTAACCGGGGGAGGACCTGCCGGGCTTCTTCCTCTGAAATGGCATACCAGTGTGTCTTTCCATGTTCCATTGCAGCAAGCAGATCCTTGTTTAGCCGGGTTTCTGCATCCCGGTACTCGTTGCTCAGTGAAATGATTTCCTGATCTTCCGGAGATATATCTTTCAGAATAGATTCTATATCATAGATTTGATCCAGTGATTCAAGGGTTTGTTTATGAGCGGTGCGGTCTTTACGCAATTTACCATGAACTGGTGTTATTCTGGGAAGGTGAAGGCCTGAAAAGGTGGTCCGGTTTTCTATCACGTAGCCGAGAGAGGTCTCTTCCAGATGGTTTTTATTGCCATTCCGGAGATGCAGTTCCTTTTCGGTAGGTGGGGGATTCTTAAAACCTTTGAATTTGGTCAGCTCTGATATTTTGGTGATGGAAGGATCCAAAACTTCCAGAAAGAGATTTCCTTCATAGAAATAGAAGCGCAGTTTGTCAGCGGGATAATTATCCGGGGTATAACCATAGTCATCCAGTAACGCTTTCTTTTCTTTTTCCCACGAATGAGAGGATTCAAAGGCATGTTCTCCGTAGCGACGGGATATGAAGAGTAATACCCCCAGCTTATGGGCACAAAGGATGTGTCCGGTATCGCTGCAGGTGCAGGAAGTATGGATGGTGGTTTCGTATTGCTTTTTATTGAGCACGACGGAATAGGTTGTATCTCCATCGTGGACGTTTGCTTTGAAGGTGCCGTTCTTATCCTTCTTTATCTGAATGTTTTCAGGAACAGTCAACTGACTTACCTTGTTTTCCAAATCCGCGGGGATGGAACGTTCAAGCCTTTTCTCACCGATCGATGCGGCGGTAAGGGATACATTCTTCGGATCCACCCTTTTTCTGTTGTAAATCGAATTGAGGTGATTTTCAAGTTTACATTCTGTTAATGCTGCCACCGTATGTTTGCAGATTCCGCCATGATCGTAAGGACAATTGCAGGAGGTTTCCAGGTTGTTTTTCCCCCTGAATTCGATTTCCACCAGATATTCCTCATCGCGTCCGGAACTGAGGACTGAAACTTGTAATGTGTTTTTGAGGGTAATCCATATCCCGGTAATGTGACCTCCCCTCCAGAGTTCGAGACCCCTGCGTTCTACGGGATGAGAAGTATTAACGTCTATATAATAATCAATTACCGTTTGTATAACCTGGTTGGTTTTCATATTCTTTACCTAAGCTTAATGAGAATACAAAAATATCAAATCCTCAGATTCAGGATAGGAGCTTACCATAAAATTTATAAACAATGTTGGGGTAGGATATCAACAATCATGAGATGTTTGATTGTCGCATTGTCATTTGATTA
>JAGXLC010000095.1:5805-13015 GCA_018334875.1 Bacteroidales bacterium
CAGAAGATATGGGGTCTTTGCTCCGAATCAGTCTTCAATAAAGGTCTTCCAGTCTTTACCCTTTGTCAACCAGTTCAGGTTGAACCGCGCCATCTTTGCACCTCCATCGTGTTCATAAAGCAGATAGATCATTCCTTCGCCTGGAGTTCCCTCGCGGCCTGCAGCCATAGAAGAATAGGCGAAGCTTCTTTCTTCCACCAGCCGTTTGACAGGCCATGTTTTTCCACCGTCAAAGCTCGCCCAGACCACACCCTGTTTTCTCCCTTCATCCGATTCGATGTTGCTGAACAGCAGTATGTCGTGATTATCCAGACGAAGCCTGGCAAGTCCGCCCATCAGGCCGTAATCTCTGTGCTGAGAACCATCGGGAAGCACCTCGCTAACGGAAAGGTTCTTCCAGGTTTCGCCACCGTCATGGCTCCAGGCAATATGCCGCATCCGCGGATTGCGGCCATCGGTTGAATGATGCCTGCGGGAATTATAATAGACGGTGCCATCGGAAAGCTCTGCCAATGCAGCTTCACCCGTACCTTTAGCAGGAAACGGAGCGCTGGTATGCCAAGTTTGTCCTCCGTCATCGCTGTAGATGGCGTTGGTATAATGCTCATCCCAGTAATTGCGGTCATTCCCACCGTCATAATACCGAGTTGGACGTATCAGCCTCCCCGCATGCTCGCCATATTGCAGGGTGATCCCTCCTTCGTTCATGTGCATGGAGGGATAGTGTCCGAATTGATCCGGATGAATTTCCACTTCTTCCGGCTCCCATGTCTTTCCATGATCTTTGCTGCGGTACATCGTAAATGGACCCGGAGGGTGCCCCGCTTCAACAAATGTCAGGATATCCCCTGTATTCTCATCCACAATGGTGCCACCGCCCTGAAAGCCGGGATCGGCAATGGTTATCTCAGGCCCCCAGCTTTTCCCTCCGTCTTCACTCCGGCGTGCCCTGACGGAATGCCTTCCCCATGTGGCAATAACAGTACCATCTGTTGCCACGACTACATTGGGAAACCGCTCTTCATGGAATATTTTCTGCGTATCCAGGAACGCTCCATCCTTATGCCAGTAAGGATTTTCCTCCGACTGACCAAATGACAGCAGTAGTGAGGTAAGAGGTAACAGACATATCAGTAACATGAATCTTTTCATGGTTTGTAATTTTATACTATTAAACAATTTTTTATTTGGCTGCCACTGCAAAAAGAAAACCTTCCTGAAGACAGAATCCCCTGTGTTGGCCACCATGCCGAGCAATCCATGTTCGGTCATCACTGAGTTGCCATACGCTTTGCGATGATCCATGAACAAATATGGGGACAAAAATCCAATAACCAAAATATTCCCATTATCCTTTTAGCCTGCATTATTCAAAAACGAATCCCGCTTACCAGCGGGATTCGTTTTTGAATGTGGGATGGTTTGCGGGATGGATGCAGGCAACCCCGCATTAGAAAAACCGGCTTTTTTGCGAATTTTATTGAAGCAAAAAGCCAGGTTTTTCAATAGCGTCAGAATTATTCTTGAATAATTCGGGTTAGAGTGAACAAATAGATAAAGAATGGATTTTGAACTTTTAACGATCTGAGTTGTTAAATCATTCAACATTATCGTTTTCACAGTTTTTTATCTACAAGAAAAATAATATGAACCCCTCAAATTTATTGTTTTATGAGTAAAAAGATGTTTGATACTTCGAACAATGCGCTTCACGTAGCGTTGCTAATCCTAAGAATAGGATTTGGTGTAATATTTGTACTCCACGGCTGGCCCAAGATCATCGGCGGAGTTGATACCTGGAGTGGTCTTGGTGGTGCCATGGGTGTTGTAGGACTTGATTTTGCCCCTGCTTTCTGGGGATTTATGGCTGCTCTTGCAGAATTCGCTGGCGGGCTTTTGCTTGTTTTCGGCTTTCTGGTCCGGCCTGCTGCTGCCCTTCTCTTAATTACCATGCTGGTGGCAGTCCTGATGCACAGTGCACAGGGCGATGCCCTGTCTAACATACTGCATCCGCTTAAAGGACTTGTGGTATTTATCGTACTGCTTTACAGCGGAGCAGGGAAATATTCGCTGGATAGGAGGTTTGCAAAGTAAGATTGGTTTCGAGCCAAAAAACTAAGAAAGCACCAAAAACTTAAGAAAGCACCAAAACTTGTCCGGCTTTTGACGGATAACAAGCACCAAAACTTGACCGGCAATTGACGGTTTACAAATAGTCTCGAAATCCTAATAATCGAAATTCTAAACCCTAAATTTTCTGTTTAGGTCATTTGAGATTGGTTATTGTGATTTATTTGTTATTTGGAATTTGTAAATTGGTGCTTTGTTTTATTTAAATCCTCAGATTATGAAAACAAATAACCGTCCCCTTAACAAAAAGGATACCTGCCCTGCTAAAAGAGCCATTGCATTCTGCTCATGGAAGCGGCTTATTCCCTTGATGTTATTGGCATTTTTTGCTTTCCATTCCCGGATTGCAAATGCTCAAATAATGGACACACAAGGCATTGTTGCTGAAGATGCCAGCCTGGAGCTTCTGGGTACCGGATTTGAGTTTACTGAAGGTCCGGCCCCCGACGATGAGGGCAATGTGTATTTTACCGATCAGCCCAACAATGACATTGTCAAATGGGATGCCTCTACCGGTGAGGTTACCCTTTTCATGGATGAGGCCGGTCGCTCGAACGGAATGTTTTTTGATGATCGGGGCCATCTGATCACCTGTGCCGACATGAAGAACCAGTTGTGGTCTATTGATTTAGATACCCGTGATGTGGAGGTGCTTGTGGATGGATACAGGAGCAATCGGCTAAACGGTCCCAACGACCTGTGGATTCATCCCAACGGGGGCATCTACTTCACTGATCCGCTTTACAAACGCGATTACTGGAAGCGGGATCCGAAGATGCAACAGGATGGCGAGCATGTGTATTACCTGAGCCCGGACCGCAGCCGCCTCATGCGGGTGGGGGATGACGTTGTAAAGCCCAACGGAATCATCGGAACTCCGGACGGAGAAAAGTTATATGTGGCGGATATTGGCGATGACAAGACCTATGTGTATGACATCAATGAGGATGCCACATTGTCAAACCGACAGGTGCTTTTTGAACTTGGATCCGATGGGATGACCCTGGACGACAAAGGCAATGTTTATGTTACCGGTGACGGGGTGACGGTTTTTGACAAGACCGGGGAAAAGATCGCCCATATACCGGTGGATAAAGGCTGGACTGCCAATGTATGTTTCGGAGGACCCGACAGACATACCCTTTTCATTACGGCAATGGATTCAGTGTTCGGGCTTGAGATGAATGTGCAGGGAGCTTATTAAAAACAAAACCCATTTGATTGCTTTTAGTGATCGGATTATGCTATCATTTCTAAAAATTTTGTTTAGCTAAGTTTTAGAAGTGATAGCATAATTCGGGTCAGCATCCCACACGGATCAACAATTTATTGTTTGCCGGTGGATCATTCCGGTTCAATCCGATGCATTGTAAGCCAATAAAATCTATCGCGCGCTCTACGAGGCGCCCAAGTCACCAGGGTTCGGCATTTCTATCGCTATCTGCCCCTTATCGGGGCAAGAGGCCGGGGATTTGAAACGCCTGATTGCATGCATCGATATGATTGGGAAATAAAGCCATAACCGGAATTCAGGAGTGATTTTTATATATAGATTAATATTTTCTTTATAAGCCAATAGGATGTAAGAATATCATGTGCCCTTTTATTGCTAATCATCAAATGATGGATGATTTGAGGGCAACAAATATCTGTTGACCTTCTTACCTGAGCTGAGGCATAATAAATCCATGATACCCCGTTCCGCCCTCGTAGAGGGCAAATAGCGATAGGAATAATGGACCCCCCCTCCGCACCAGCGCCTCGTAGAGTGCGCGATAGAAAGATGCCTCGGGGATTCTTTTTGTCTTACCTGGAAACCCCCGAACCGTTGCTATCATATTTTAGCATCCAACGCGGATCAACAATTTGTTATTTGCCGGTGGATCATTCCGGTTCAATCCGATGCATTGTAAGCCAATAAAATCTATCGCGCGCTCTACGAGGCGAATTTTGGTGTTATGGCGTTTCTATCGTTATTTACCACCGCTGGCAATTAGATCATAGGCTAACACATAGAAAGAAATATTGTGAATAACAAAGTTTTTTCATTAAGTAAACCAAGAAAGTCAAAGAACCTTATTTAAAAACTTATCCCCTCAATTGCTTGATGAATGATAAATCTATGTGAAATCCTATCTTTCCTATGTGTCCCCCGCCTGCTTCGGGGCAGGTATGTGGTTCAAAAAAAAATTTTATAGAAACCCCCATTTATAGTCACAAGAGTAATGATTTTCCAGTAAAAATGCATCGCTTTTTCATTGTCATCGTCCCTTTGCATTGAAAAGATCAAACCGAACACCAGATGTTCGGATCCGAACAATCAAATGATTCAATTATTCTGTTAAATGATTGATTGTTAATGTTTATTACACTTTGGTATAAAACTTGATTCAAAGGAAAGCAGAACAAAAAAAAATGGATTATGAAACGGATCGAAACTACCTTGTTGATTGTACTCATGTTTTTTGTGGCTTTAGAAGGAAGTGCCCAAAACAAACAGTATATCACTCAACAAATCAGTGGTAAAGCACCTGAAATAGATGGTGATTTAAACGATGCTGCGTGGAAACAACTTGAATGGATGAATGAATTTGTTCAGGTCGAACCCTACGAAGGCAGAAAGCCGACACAGGAAACCCAATTTAAGATGGCCCACGACGATGAAAATTTGTATATAGCCATAAGGGCTTACGACACCCATCCCGACAGCATAGTCAAACGGCTGTCAAGAAGGGATAATTTGGAAGGCGACCAGGTGGGTATTCAGATCGACAGCTATAACGACAAACGAACTGCGTTTTCTTTCTTTGTAAGTGCTGCAGGCGTAAAAACCGACTGGGTGATCAGCGATGACGGCATGAACAGGGATTACAACTGGGACCCCATCTGGTATGTGGATACCGCTATCGACAGCCTGGGCTGGAAGGCTGAAATGGAAATTCCTTTCACTCAGCTTAGATTCAGCCAGAAAAGTGACTCTGAGTGGGGCCTTCAGGTACAGCGAACCATCTACCGGAATGAAGAAGAAATATTGTGGAAGTTTATCCCCCAGGATGCCGGAGGATGGGTGAGCGAGTTTGGGCAACTGAAAGGAATGAATGGCATCAAATCCCAAAAGGAAAAGTCAATAACCCCCTATGCCGTTACGCAACTTGAACGATTCGATGAAGTGGAAGAAAACCCTTTCAAAGCATCGGGCGCCAACAAAAATATTAGTGCCGGGCTAAACGGAAAACTGGGAGTGACCAACAACCTTACGCTTGATATGGCCATCAATCCGGATTTCGGACAGGTGGAAGCAGACCCCTCCCAGGTAAACCTGACAGCCTATGAAACCTATTTCGAAGAAAAAAGGCCTTTCTTTATCGAAGGGCAGAGCATTATGGATTTCCGGCTCATGCAACTGGGTGACTTTATGATGGACAACCTCTTCTATTCAAGAAGGATCGGACATTCCCCCAGCTACAATCCGCAAACCCGGGAAGACGAATATGCCCGGACACCGGATAATACCGATATACTCGGTGCGCTGAAACTGACCGGCAAAACCCGGGACGGTTGGTCTGTTGGTGTTATGGAAAGCATGACTTCAAAAGAAAAGGCGAAGATCAGTGATGGGAACAATTCCCGTTTTGAAACGGTGGAACCCCTTTCCAACTATTTTCTGGGCAGGCTGCAAAAAGACTTCAATGACGGGCAAACCATGCTTGGAGGAATTGCCACAGCCACCAACCGGCGGATCGAAGCAGATCATCTTAACTTTATGCATGATCAGGCCTATACCGGCGGTCTCAATTTCAAACACCGGTGGTCTGACCGAACATATCAGATTGCCTTCCGGGGCACAGCCAGCCACGTCAGGGGCAGCCAGGAAGCCATTACCAGAACCCAGCGTTCTTCTGCTCACTATTATCAGCGACCGGATGTAGATCACTTCTCACTGGATTCTACAAGGAACTCCCTTTCCGGTCATGGTGGTAGCCTGATGTTCCTTAAGTTAGGAAAAGGGCATTTCAATTACGGCGCTTTCTTCAACTGGAAATCGCCGGGACTGGAACTGAATGACATGGGCTATCAGCGGGAGGCCGATCAGCTATCCCAGTTGGCTTTTGCCAATTACAGAATGTGGGAACCCTTTATGATATTCAGAAATTTAAGGGTAAGTGTCAACCAGTGGAGAATCTGGGATTACGGTGGAAACCACCTGTTCACCGGCGGTAACATCAATATGAACATGCAATTCAAAAACTACTGGGAACTGAGTTTGGGTCTCAACGGCAGTTCAACCAGACTCTCAAAAACCGCACTGAGAGGCGGACCGTTCCTGAAGGAACCTGGCTCCCTGCGTTACTGGCTACAGATCGAATCGGACCAGAGGAAGAAGCTCAAATTCAGCGTGGGCAGCCATCAGAGCTGGGATGCACACAACAATGCTTATAGAACCAGCTTATTTTCCGATATTACTTATATTCCCCACAATACACTTAACATATCCCTCAGTCCATCGCTAAGTTTTCAGGAGAATAAGCTTCAGTATGTCAGTACCACAACATACAACGCGCAGAAACGCTATATCATGGCCACCATTGACCGGGCCACACTAGGCATGTCACTGAGGCTGAACTTCAGTCTCACGCCCGATCTGTCTCTTCAATACTGGGGACAACCTTTCATAGCCGCCGGAAAATATTCGGATTTCAAACGCATTACCAATTCCACTGCTGAAAACTATCACAATCGTTTCCACAACTTTACGGAAGACCAGATCAACCAGCAGAACGGACATTTCAGTATAGATGAAAACAGGGATGGAGCAACAGATTACGCCTTCGGAGCACCCGATTTCAATGTACTGCAATTCAAATCGAACCTGGTGGCCCGCTGGGAATATATACCCGGATCCACAGTATACCTGGTATGGTCGCAAAACCGCAACGGTTTCAATCCCATAGGGAACTTCAACCTGCAGAACGACCTGAATGATTTGTTTGGCATCTATCCGGAGAATGTGTTTCTGTTGAAGTTTACCTACAGGCTGGGGCTGTAAGAATGATTGGATGATTGGATGATTGGATGATTG
>JAGXLC010000096.1 GCA_018334875.1 Bacteroidales bacterium
TGCAGGAACCTTCACAACAAGAACATGATTAACATGCGGGTTCCATGGTAATACAAGCAGAGTTTATGAATTTAGCATGTAAATCAAATTGGAATTCAAACCTTTAATAAACTCTTACACTAATGAATTGTAGGATTGAACCAAACCCACACCCCTTTGTTTTTGTTAAATTTACATCATGGCCAGAACTTCAATAAATTTAAGAAATTCAGCCTGGAATCTGGCAAATATACTGATTTACCCGGCAGCATTTCTTGCCGCCACTCCTTTCTTTATTAACAATTTGGGAGAGGATGTGTTTGGAGAATGGATGCTCATGAATTCCTATGTTTTTATAAGCGTGCATCTGGTTGGTTTTGGTCTTTCCCGCTCCATTATTGCCCATGTTTCAGCAGCCGTTGGGGAGAACGATCAGTCGAAATTATATGCCTACATAAATGCAGCTACAAGAGTTTTGGGTATTATGATGCTCACTGCAATATTGATTGGGTTGGGTATCATAACCACTCCGATGGAAAAAACCGGCTTTTTTGATGCTTATATTTGGGATACCATATCTGTCGCAACATTTCTGATCGCATTGAAATTCCCTGAATTGTTGTTTCAAAATATATTTAAAGGTTTTGAAAAGTACAATATGGCGGCCATTTTCAATATACTCAACCGCCTTACTGCTTTGATGGTGCATTTTGTATTGGTGTACAGGGGATATTCCATTCTGGGCATTTTTGTAGGAAGCGTCGTTGTGAATTGCATTATGGTGATTATACTGGCATATGTGATCTACAAAAGATTACCCGGGTATAAGCTGCGGGTTCTAAAAATTTTTAAAGAGAGAAGGGAGCTTTATCATTTCGGATTCTGGAGCTGGCTGCAAAACATTATTGCAGTGGTGTCATTTCAGATGGATCGCTTCCTGATCGCTTATTTTCTTGGTACAGCCACCGTAACCTATTTTGTTCTGGCTACTACCATAACAAATCATCTGCACAGAGCCTTTGAAGCAGTGGTAAGCTGGTTTTTACCTAAAGTATCAAGGATAAAGGCATCAGATCAGGATACCCAAAAGCACTTTCATACAATCCGGGCTTTTTCAGTTGGTTTTTCGCTGCTCATCATTATTGTTGTGTATCTTATCAGCGAACCCCTTTTTACTCTCTGGCTGGGGCAGGAGAAATATTCAAAAATGATCGGTTTTTTTAAATTGTTTCTCATTTTCGAAGCTTTTCTTCTCATGTCCATCGTACCTAAACTTTACCTGAATGCCATCCGTTCATTAAGATTCATAACATCTCTGGAATTCATGTACAAGTTGGGGATCATTGCCGGAATGGTTATTTTGTTTGTGTTTTACAAGACAGCTGAAAGTCTCATCTGGGGACAGACCATTGCTTTGGTTTTATTTATGCCGCTGGAATACTATCTTGTAAATAAAAGGATATTAAAGCAAAGTACTTTCAAGGAAAGTTTTTTGACCTTTCTGCCCACTGTGATGATCACGGGCGCAATCCTTTCTTCCCGGTGGCAGATAACTGCGCTGTTTATTGTTTTAGGCCTGCTCTTATACTGGTTTACCTATATAAAAGATAAAAACTTTAATTTTAAATTACTTGCTGAATGATACAAGATAAAACATACTACCATTTTTTCCCTTTTGTGGTATTGTATTTTTTTGCAAACAATTTTTTGCTGCCCAAAGGACTTTTATATACTGCCATTCTTTCACCCGTATTTTTTTACTGGTTGTATAAAAAACACGACCTTCCGATGCTTTTTAAATGGGGTGTTTTATTGTTGATCCCGATTCCTTTTCATTTAGCCATAGGCGTGGATTTAAAAACATATATCATTTCAACCCTGCTTATATTAACGGTTTGGATTTTTTTATTCACCGCCATCCGGGCAGTTAAAGAGATGAGAGGGTATCTGGATGATATGTTTTATAAAATATTAATAATACATTCTGTACTTATAGTCATTGCATTGATAACTCTGCCATTTCCAGCAATAAATAAAGTCATGTGGGATCATACTCCCATTTCACCGGGTATACCCTCCTTTCCCCGCTTGAGGTTATTGGGTTATGAACCATCTCATTATGGTTTGTTAATGAGTCCGGTGTTCATTTATTTTCTGTTAAAGATGATTATTGGAAAGTCGTCCCATCCATTGATCACCACTGCCGGAATTGCCATTCCCCTTATGTTGTCCCTTTCATTTGGTGTAATAGGTGGAATTTTCCTTGCAATGTTAATTGGCCTGGGTTGGCATTACAAAAATATTCCCGGTTCTTCCAAATCTGTTTTATTGAATTTAATGATCCTGCTTGTTATAATCCTCATCCTTTTGGGCTTGTTATGGCCTTCCAATCCGCTGTTTGAAAGGATCATAAATATATTGGAAGGAACAGATACTTCCGCAAAAGCACGGTTATCCGATTCTTTCATGTTTGCGGCAGACCTGGTACAAGAGTTTAATCTATGGACGGGAGTGGGTCCCGGTCAGGTAAAAGTACTGGCCCACGATTTTATTACCAGCCATTATGATCATAGCGGCGATCTTCCGGAAGTATTTCGTATTCCGAATTCCATGGCTGAGATGCTTGCTGTATACGGCATTTACGGGTTTACACTTAAGATTCTGATCCAGCTATTTTTCTTCGTGCATTTAAAGATCTATAAAAATCTATATTCACTGATTTTGTTTGTATTCATTTTTATTTACCAGTTTACGGGAAGTTTTTTGACCAATGTAGCCGAGGTGGGCATCTGGGTGATAGCCTTCACCTCGCGTTTTCCTGTTTTTGAAATGACCCCGGGAAAAAAGGAGGCCTTATGAAAGTAGCCTTCATTGCCCGTTCGTCATTGTACAAAATCCGGGGCGGAGACACCACCCAGGTCGTGAAAACTGCTGATGAATTGAAAAAGCTGGGTGTTCAGGCGGAGATATTTCTGGCTTCCCAGCAGGTACCCTATGAAAAGTTTGACCTGCTTCACTTTTTCAACATCATTCGGCCAGCCGATCACCTTTATCATATCCGCAAAAGCAACAAACCCTATACAGTCAGTACCATTTACCTGGATTATGCTGAATTCGACAGGATGGGAAGGGGTTTGCTAACAAGAAGCCTGTTTAAGTCGCTTGGTAAATCAAAGAGTGAATATCTAAAAAATGTATATCGCTTTGTAAGAAAACAGGACCGCCTGGTAAGTACGGAATATCTGTTGGGTCATAAAAGAGCCATCAATAAGGTGCTGAACGGCGCATCTTTGGTATTGCCCAATTCCGAATCGGAATTTTCACGGCTGAGCCGGGATTTTGGTTTCATGGGGAATTACGTGGTTGTTCCCAATGGCATTGACAAGCAAATTTTTAGTGAAATTCCTGAATATATTCATAGACAGGAAAAGATAATCTGTGTTGCCCAGATTTATGGCAGAAAAAATCAACATTCTCTTATCCAAGTTTGTAATAAACTTGGTGTTCCACTTGATATTATTGGGGAAGCACCTCCAAATCATAAGAAGTACTATGAGTATTGTAAAAAAATTGCAGGCAGAAATGTGACTTTTTATGATCATATGCCTCAGAGAGAATTAATCGGGCATTATGCATCAGCCAAAGTACATGCCCTTCCGGGCTGGTTTGAAACAACAGGACTTAGTTCGCTTGAAGCCGTGGCCATGGGCTGTAACGCTGTTGTTGGGGAAGGAGGTGACACCAGAGCCTATTTTAATAATTTAGCCTGGTTTTGTAAGGTCTATGAATTGAAAAGTATTGAGAAAGCTGTTCTAATGGCCTTGAAAAAGCCTGTTAATCCCCATTTACGCGAGATTATTTTGAACAGATATACCTGGCAGAAAGCTGCTGAAGCAACATGCAAAGCCTACGAAAAAATATTGAACAATGGATAGACATTTGTCAATAGGTTTATTGGGGTCGAGAGGAATTCCAAACCGCTACGGGGGATATGAAGAATTTGCGTCTGTATTGGGCAGGCGTCTTGTAGAAAGAGGCCATGAAGTTTCTGTTTACACAGTTCGGGAACATCCGCTAAAAAACAAATATTGGAAGGGAATAAGAAGAATTCTGATACCGAATCCTGAAACACGTGTTGGAACATTCGGCCAGTTTATTTATGATTTATTGTCTAACCTCGACAGCAGCAAAAGAAACTTTGACATTGTATATCACCTGGGATACACAAGCGATTCTATCTGGTATTTGATCTGGGCAAAACAAAGTATACATATAGTAAACATGGATGGCCTTGAATGGGCACGGTCAAAATACAATATTGCTGTCCGAAGGTTTCTTAAATTTGCAGAAGCTCTTGCTACCAGGCGAAGTAAAGTTCTTATATCAGATTCTTATCCCATCAAAGAATACCTGGAGAATAAATATAAAACTCCCGTGAATTACCTTACTTATGGTGCAGATATTCCGGATCATTTTTCAAAACTGGTCCCTCAAAATTATAATTTGACGCCCGGGCGATATGATCTTATTGTTTCCCGCATCATACCGGACAATAATATTGAAACTGCCATTAAAGCAAAAATAAAGTCAAAAGATGGCATACCCCTGGTGATCATTGGTAATAATAACCGCTACAAGAAAAAGTTGATCCGCCAATACAGAAATGAACGCAATGTGATCTTTCTTGATCCTGTCTATGAAAAAAATATTCTTAATAGTTTGAGAAGATTTTGCAGGTTTTATATACACGGACATTCTGTGGGAGGTACCAATCCTTCACTGCTGGAAGCCATGGCCTGCGGATGCAAAATCAGCGCTCACCGGAATGCCTTTAATCGGGCGGTGCTGGGAAAAGATGCCTTGTATTTTTCTTCGGCTGCCGAATTAAGTCGAATCCTGGCAAATAACGATGTTTCTGAATATAACATCCGGATAAAGAATAATCTGGAAAAGATCAGGAGACATTATAACTGGGAAATCATAAGTAGTGGCTATGAAAAAGTGTTTAAGGAAGCACTCGATCCTTCCTGAGATGATTACCTGGCTCTGGACTTTGTTGTGGTTCATGCTCCCGGTATCGAAAAGGGGAACAACTGTTGTTTTGTGGTTGCTGGGATTGTGTGTTATTATCCGATCGATAATCCAAAGACCGCGTATCAATAAAAAGCAGTCCATAACGGGTTTACTTCTGTTGATACTTTTTCTCTGGCATGCCAACAGTTTGTTATTTGACCCCAATTTTGAGGAGGTTAAAGCAAGCCTTGTCAGAAAACTTTCCTTTATTGTATTCCCTTTCATTTTAATTACTGGTAATTCCAGTATCAAGGATCCCCAAAAATGGGCTTTAAGGGGATTTTATGCCGGACTCATCCTTACAGGTATTCAGATGCTTTTAAGGGCTATCATCAGATCCTTGCACGGAATTGACCTGGATTACTGGATGTACCATGAATTTGCTGCACCGTTTCAATTTGGCGCCATCTATTTTTCCTGGTATTTATCCATTGCACTTATATCTCTGATTTATCAAAGGCAAGAACCGTTTGTTGAACAATTCCGATATCCTTTGCTGATCTTTTTCCTTTTGTTGTTGCTTTTATCAGCATCAAAACTGTTTGTATTGATCACAGGGTCTGTTGTGATTGTAAAGATGTTATCCAAACTTCAGAAAAAGAAAAGAGCAAGGGCTTTGATTTTGTTAATGATTCTAATCATTGGAGGTTCCGTGCCTATATATGAGAGGATCAGCGAGCTAAAAAATATCAATCCCAAAATTGCCTTTCAGGATGAATACGCCTACGATACTCCTTTTAACGGATTTACCCTGAGATTGCTTCAATGGAGACTCGGTTTTGAAATACTGGATGATAACAACGCGTGGCTCCAGGGAACCGGTATAGGAAACCGGCAGGAAATCCTTAACAGGTATTATAGAAAATATAATGTGTATACCGGTAATCCAAGACTTGGGGACAGAGGCTATCTTGGGTATAATTTTCACAATCAGTTTGTAGAGACAACTGTTGGAACAGGCATACCTGGATTAATCATCCTTTTTTCAATAGTTATATATGTAATTCTCTGCATGCGTATAAAACTATTTTTCCCTCTATTTGTTTACATTGTTACCCTGTTGTTTTTTATGACAGAATCAGTTCTTGAAAGACAAGCCGGGATTATGATGTTCTGTTTGATCATTCTGGCAAACAGGAATGGTTTAAAATCTTATGATGATGGCTGATATCTTTAGAAAATACTGCAAAGATAATCTTGTTGGTGCTTTCACTGAAGCCTGGATGACACCAACATACAAGCCGATGTACAAGGATAACCTTACAATCGTATACAACCGGTTTTTGAAAAGGAGCTTTGATGTTGTAACAGCCACAATTTTATTGTTGGGAATTTACTCCTGGCTTTTTCCTTTGGTTGCCCTGTTGATCAAAATCGATTCGAGAGGTCCCGTGTTTTTTATTCAGGAAAGAACGGGCATGAACAGGAAAAGCTTTAATTGCATTAAATTCCGGACCATGTACATTGACAGGGAAGCAAACATACAGCGGACTGCAGTAGGAGATAACAGAATTACCAGGGTTGGTTTTTTTCTCAGGAAGTATTTTATTGATGAAGTGCCACAACTGATCAATGTGCTTAGGGGAGATATGAGCATGGTTGGCCCCCGGCCCTATATGCTTCCGGAGGTTGAAAGAGATGCAAAGCTTATAGCATATTATCACGACAGGCACAAGGTAAAACCTGGTTTAACCGGCCTGGCCCAAATACGGGGTTATCATGGTCATATTAAAAACGACCGTGACGTATTAAATAGATTTTCATCCGATATTGAATATATTGAGAACTGGAGCCTGACCGGAGATTTGATGATCATTTTTGGAACGGTGATCCATATTATTAAAGATGCATGATGCCACAAAATTTGACCATAGAAAAAATTGAAGAAGGATGTATTCAATGTCTTACCTATTTTGGAATATTTAAATATCCGCTCACAACCAGTGAGATACATGCCTTTAATCCTTGTCCGGCCTCTGAATATGATATACAGGATGCATTAAGCAAACTCGTGTCGGAAGGAAAAATATTTCAACATGAGGGCTATTTTATATCTGAAAATGATGTTGAATGGGTAAAAGAACGTAAAAAAGGAAACCTACAAGCCAGGCAACTGTTAAAAAAGTCCGGGAAATATGTATCCATAATTGCCTCTTTTCCTTTTGTAAAGGGCATTGCCATCAGCGGTGCACTCTCCAAATTTTACGCAGGAGACAAACCGGATATTGATTATTTTATAATTACCAACAGCAACCGTTTATGGATAGCCCGCACATTTTTACATCTTTTCAAAAAGTTGACTTTCCTTACGGGACACCAGCATTATTTCTGCATGAATTATTTTATTGATATGAGTGCCCTTGAGATCTCAAACCGGAATCAATATACAGCCATTGAAACAGCTACTATACTTCCTGTGTATAATATGGAATTGAACCAAAAATTTATCGAAGCAAACAAGTGGTTCAGGGAATTTCTGCCAAACTATCCGACAAGGATTCATGATGATTACCTGATAAAAGACAGTAAAAGACCATTTAAAGCCATTGCAGAGTTTGTTATTAATCATTTATTTCCTGAAAAACTGAATAATTTTTTAATGAACCTTACCGACAAGAAGTGGCGTAGAAAATGGTCCGGGCATAATTATAACGAGTACGACTACAGGCGTTCCTTTCAAACCGAAATCCACATTTCAAAAAATCATCCTGCTGATTATGAAAAAAAGATCATGAAGGCATTCAATGAAGGAACAAAGACTTAAACAGCATGAACAGGATTATATTGACCGGTGGAAGCGGTTTTATTGGAAACCATTTGCTGAATGTGTTGCTTAATAATCATGAAGATATTTATGTAGTTGAACATAAGAAGAAAATAGATGATGTAAAGAGATGTCAGGTTATCAGGGGCGGTATAAAAGCTCTTAATGCTGAAATGATAAATGATATCAGACCTGATATTGTTTTCCACTGTGCCCGCCCTGTTGTGCCCGGGTTACGAAGAACCGGAAGAAAAATAGCAGCTTACAAAGCTGAAAAGTTCAACAGCAAGTTGATTACCGGATTAAAAAATTCAAATGTTCAGCCCAATCTTGTTTTTGCTTCAGGCAGCCTGATGTATGGCAACAGCAAGGAAGCTCATAGTGAAAATTCACCTGTCAATCCGATAAGTTTTGCCAGACAGTATTCTAAAGGTGAAAAACCGCTCGTTTCAGCTTGTCTCAGAAATGCTTATCCTGTTCATATCCTTCGTTTTCCCTGGATATTAGGGGACGGCTCCTGGTTCAAATGGTTTTACATGGATATAATGAAAAAATACAGGGTCATACCTTCCTTTGGCGATATGAAAAACAAGATGCAGTTTATTGATGTGCACGATGCGGCAGATCTGATGCGGATATATGCAATAAAAGCCCCGGCTCCCGGAATTTATAATGTTTTTTCAGATCAGATCCTGCGACAGGAAGATTTTGTAAACAGGCTGTCACAAATCTTTCAGCTTCCGGTTAAGAATCATGAGGAAATTTTTACCAGGCAAATGGAAAAAGAGGCTCTGGAAGCTTTCACTTCCAATATCATCCTGAAGACCAACTATCCAAATATTCTGAACAAATACAAGGTTAAGTCGCTGGATAATTTCCTGTGTTCATTCTATGAAACCCATAAAAACTGGTTCATCAGATAATAAATAGACTCTGTTTATTTAGTTCTCTGTGTTCTTCAGTGAATTTCCCCGTGAATTCTGTGGTTAAATTTTTAATATCTGAACTACAGAGAAAACACAGAGAAAAAACAAGAGTGTCACAGAGTAAAGATTAAACATGTATCAGTTTTTATAACTTTTTGGATAAACTTTAAACAGGAAAGCAAAAGTTGTCCATTATTTTCTGAAAACAAACAAGGTATATTCCCCTTTCGACCACAATTGCGTATTCTGCAATTTCTGATCTGTTTTCCAGAGTTTCTCCGTTTTTTCTTTTTGGTTCAGAAATTTATTGAAATTGTACCACGCGGGAAACAGGATGCTGTAGCCTTTCTTTTCCAGTAATGAAAAATCGGCGAAGGCTTTACGAATTTGTTTCGAGCTGTAGCATTTCGAGGGCAGGTGTCTGGCTGGTGAATAGCCTCCCCAGTCTTCACGCAGACGGGCAAAGGCGGTTTTGAAGTTCATTTTCAATGCTTGAACGATCATCTCCCTGAGATACCATTTGTTCACAAAAGTAAGTACAGCATGTCCACCGGGTTTCAGAAGATTTTTGATTTGTTTGGCCGCAAAGTCCAGATCGGCGACGGTGTTAAGAGCGCCAAAGTATACATAAATCAGATCAAATGCTTCGCTTTTGAACTGCTTTGGCAGGTCGCGTTCATCGCTTACCATAACTTTTGCATTGCTCAGATTCATTGAATTTATGCGTTTTTTGGCTTGTTCCACCATCCTGGGAGAGATATCAATTCCGGTGATCTCCTTGTCGGGAAATTCCCTGGCAAGCCATGTAACATCAAAGCCTGGTCCGCAGCCTATTTCAAGGGCATTTTTAAAAGGATATCTGATTGTTATCTGCCTGAAGTCATTACGGATCTTTTCCAAAATTGGATTTTCCTCTGCCCAGGACTCAAATCCCAGCTCAATATCCTTATCGTAATACCGGGCAACGTAATCGTAAAAATCTGAATGTTTACTTTTCATAAAATGATCAACAAATGCTGCTAACCTATAGTTCATTTTAACCACATTTCTTCAAATATTAAAATTTTTTAATCCGAATTTTAAATTTTTGTTAATTTAGAATACTTTTGGCGATGATAATTGATTTGATCGGGCATTAAAATCTATTCAGATGATGAGAACCGTATTATTTCTTGTTGGTGTTTTGCTTGTACTTTCCTGTGAGCGGGAGCCGGGCCCTGGTGGAAAATCTTCCATTGAAGGTACCCTGATGGTTAAAGAATACAATAAGGATTTTTCTGTATTGCTAGATGAACGCCCTGCACAATCAAAGGACATCTATATCAATTTCGGCGATGCAGACGTAATAGGTGATGACATGGAAACCAACTTCAACGGTAAATTCAAATTTCCCTTTCTGCAGCCGGGCAACTACACGTTATGGTATTTTTCCGATGATACCATACCCAACAGCAATTCCGAAATGGTTATGGAACAAAATATAAAACTCGATAACAAAGAGAAGAAAAAACTGGAAAAAATATTCACCTATGATACAAAGGAATTTGACGAAGGTAGCGGAACCATCTGCGGAAAGGTGTATCTGATCAATTATAAAAATTCGGCAACACCCCCCTATGAAGAAGATTCGGATATTAAGGACATTACACCGGCTCAGGATGAAGAGGTTTATTTGATTTATAATGACAACGAAACCTTTAATGAGGATGTGGAAACCAACTATGACGGTAAATTTTGCTTTACGGATTTAATTAAGGGAAAATACAGGATATTTGTATATTCTGAAGATTTGCCGGGCGGTGTAAATTATAATGCGGACAATGTCATTGTAAATGAGGATAGCGACGGGACATATGATTTAGCGGTTTATCAGGATGTAGAGATAACTGAAAAGGGGAAAAAAATTCAGTTGGAAGACTTCTATATAGAACAGGAATAAACCGTCAATACATTAATGTGGAATCTTAGTATATTTTTAAAAAGCCAACATGAATGTCTGACGATCAAAAATTTACAGAAATCATCAGTCGCTTTCCCACCTTTACGCTCAATGAAGACCTGTTTCTCTTTGACAGGAGAGATTCAAAATACCTGTTCTTGACTGAAGACCTTTACAAAATACTTCATCTTCTGCATAATCATTATAACATCTTAAAGATTAACTGTAAAAATTATTCCCATTACCGTACTACCTATTTTGATACAAAGGATTATGATCTTTATAAAGCACATCACAATGGGAAATTAAACCGTTATAAGGTACGCGTTAGAAATTATCTCGACAGCAAAATGATTTATCTTGAAGTCAAGTATAAATCCAATAAACGGCGTACCATAAAGAAACGAATATTAACTGAAGATATAGACCAGCTTTCCGGGGAGGATTACCTTTTTCTGAAAACGGCCATTCCTTATGACCCTCACAGCCTGTTTCCTTCCCTGATGACTGAGTACATTCGTTTGACATTACTCAATTATGAACATCAGGAAAAGGTTACCATCGATTTTGACCTGAATTTCCGTCATCTAAAAAATGATAAGGAAGTCAGTATTCCTAAAATTGGCATTATTGAAATCAAAAACGAACGGGGAAGAAACCATTCTCTGCTATCCAGGATATTAAGCGATGATTTGATCCACTATCAAAGGGTAAGCAAATATTGTCTGGGTATGAGCATGCTGGATTCAACCATCAAAAAGAATCTTTACAAACCAAAGCTGTTGTTTATCGATCATATGTAAAACAAGAATGGATTATGCTGCAAATTTTACTTAACATTCAACTGTTGGGCATTGAGATAATAAAAATCCCAGATTTCCTGGAATTGCTGCTCCGGTTCACACTGAACATGATTGCCATTGTAATCATCATCCGGTACCTGTATTATACTTCCACCCGGCGAAAAGATTATCTCTTCACTTACATATTGATCAGCATAACGGTATTTCTTTTATGTTTCCTTTTAAATAACGTGAAGTTACAACTTGGGTTTGCCCTCGGCCTGTTTGCCATTTTCGGGATCATCCGCTACAGGACCAATCCCATCCCTATAAGAGAAATGACCTATCTTTTTGTGGTCATCGGCTTGTCGGTAATCAATGCCCTGGCCAATAAACAGATCAGTTATGCTGAATTGCTGTTCTCCAATCTCATTATCGTGGTGACTTGTTATGGTTTCGAGAAGCTCTGGCTGTTGAAGCACCGCTCCAGGAAAACCATCGTTTATGAGAAAATAGAAAATATACATCCTGCCAATCATGAGGCATTGAAACAGGACCTGGAATCCCGCACGGGTTTGACCATTGAAAAATTTGAGATAGGCAATATTGACTTTTTGAGGGATACAGCGCGAATTAGAATATATTACTATGAAAGCGACAACGACATCAACGAGGCCAACGACGAAAATGAATTAACCAGAAATAACAACAGCGATTAAATGACGCCTGCCCGACATCCATTTGTTACCTTTATCATTATTGTTACAGGCCTGATGCTTGTAAAAGGTACAGTATGGGGGCAAGACAAAGATTTCCGGAGCTGGAACGATATTTCCATAGAGACTGAGCTGATGGATGACCTCGACATACAGGCAGAGATAGGATTGCGGTTTGACAATAATGCTACCCGCCTGGACGAAAATCTTTATGAGGTGGAACTGCAGTATAAAGGAGTTAGTGATTACGACATCAGCACATCCTATCGCTTTGGTATGAACAATGAAATCAGGTATTTTGAATATTACCACCGCTGGACCGTTGAAGGAGAGCTTGAAAAAGACATCGATCCGTTTGAATTTGAATTCCGTACGCGCCTGCAAACCGAGTATTATCCTTCTGTTTCCTTTGAGGATCGCTATGAACATTATTTACGTGACAGAATAACCATCACCTGGAAGATAGATGATTTTCCGGCCGACCCGTCTTTTGGGATAGAACATTATGCTCCTTTAAACAATAAGCCTTTTGTGTTTACCGATAAAAACCGATTCATACTGGGAACAGATATTGATCTGGACGACGGGTTTTCCCTGGACATTTCATACAGATTTCAAAGACACTACGACGATATACCGGAATATGATTATATCCTTTCATTGGGTCTTGGATATGAGTTATAACTAAAAACATTGAACATGAGAAAATTTACTTTATCTTTTTGTTTGATTCTGAGTTTTGCTTCACTTAACAGCTTTTCCCAAACCACCCAAAAATCGTCCCGGAAAAGCGCTGTAGATCTCCGGGAATCCAATCTT
>JAGXLC010000097.1:0-8291 GCA_018334875.1 Bacteroidales bacterium
TTAGGATACGTTCATGACATTTTTTAAAAAACTTCACAACAAAATAAAAACCTTCATTTTCCGCCAATATCCCAAAAAATGAAGGTTATGAAATAAGAGTCCGGTCTAAGTACCTTAGCGGCTAAAGTAGTGAAATAGACAAAAAACATCACACTGATAAACAACTATCTATAAAAGCCGCCTTATCAACCAATATTTAGCTTTTTATACCGGACTCAAAGTTATTTCTGAATGATCATTTTTTGAATATCATAATAATCTCCCGCTTTTAAAAAATAGAAATAGATACCTCCCGGTAAATTATTGGGGAAAAACTCTATTTCATGATACCCCTGTGGAAGAAGACTTTTTGTTATTGTTTGCACCTTATGTCCAAGAATATCATAGATTTCGATTTTTACATTTGCTGCTTTCCCAAGTTTAAAGCAAATAGAGGTTGAAGCGGTAAAAGGATTGGGATAGTTGAATGTTAATATTTTGGAACTATGTGAAGTGATATTTTCAATTGCACTGCTTTCTTCAACATATCCGGGACCACCCAGATCGATGATTATTCCGTTTGCTATCAGGTCCTCATCCCCTCTTGCACCGTCTTTAAAATGAAGAATAATATATCCCGTTTCAAACTCAGCACCCGTATGATTCTCATACAAAAAACTGTACCAATGTGCTGAAGCATTATCTGGCGAGGGCCCGTATTTATAATAAATGTTTTGGGTAGATTCATCTGGAAGATAAAGTGTAAGTTGTGTAGAATCACCTGCTGATAGACCGTGGATTTCGAACTCAAAAAATCCAAATCCAAAATCAACATCAGGTGGACTGGTAGAAGGATTGGGGTTGTTACGTGTAAGTACATCTATTAATGCAACACCTTCAGGACAGGCAAGTGTAACATAATTTTCTGAATCGTAAGTATGACAAGATGTGACATTATCCTGTTGGCTATCAGGCGTTCCATCGCTGTTTCCATCATACCTGGTATTATTGCCATCAGGCCCGAATTCCTCCTGATCAGACATTCCATCATTATCTGAATCCTGCGTGGGATCCAGACAAATGACTTTTGGTATTGCCTCTGATACGGTTAATACAGCATTTTCCTCAGCCGGATCAACAGGGGTGGTTTCAGGCACCGGCGTTTCTCCGGCTCTTTCATAATCTTTCTTCATAATATTGGTTTCTGACACATACTCGTTGGAACTTTTCATCAATTCTCCCGGGCAGCCTGATATATTTCCCAATGAATCAAGTTTTAACAACCATGCTTCATAACTTACTGTTCCGGGTTCACCAGTTCCAAAACTGTTGGTATAACCAGAGGCGATGTAACCCATATCTGCTGTTTGTTGAATATGTGTTATTACATCATTATATGTTCCCCCGTATGTATATTCCCATTCGATATTCCCGTTTTTGTCAAGTTTGAAAACCCAGGCATCACCTTTATTTCGCTTATATAAGTCAAAAGAATCAGTTTTAGCAGCGATAATAAATCCGCCATCTTCAGTTTGTTCAATAGCACTTGCTGTTTCATAATCCCAGTTGCCATATGTTTTTTGCCAAAGGATATCTCCCTGTGGATTTAGCTTTAATATCCAGATATCATTCCTGTCAATTTGTTCTGCTTCATACTCATAATCCCATTCCAAACTTCCATCTGAAGATAACTTAACCAACAGCGCGTTATTGGTTGTGCTGGCTAAAATATAATTACCATCATTGGTTCGATTGATAAAACTTTTGTCCATATTATATTCACCAAAGGATGTTACCCCAGCCATTAAATATCCTCCGTCAAAAGAAGGAATAATAGAGTGCGGTCTTTCCCAATTATAATAATATTGGTTTTGATATTGAACTGCATGCAATCCATGTCTTTTTTGCCATTCGATGTTTCCAAGACTGTCCAATTTCAGTGTCCAGAAATCTGAATCCACGTGAGTTCCACCTGTACCTGCCCGGTCAACATATACGCCGGTAAGGGCATAACCATTATCCGGAGTTTGTATTACCGAATAGAATATATCTTCCCCTTCAACATGTTCAAGTTCCCAGGTATAATATTTTTGCCATTCGATATCACCTGTTGCATTTAGTTTTAATACATATCCATCCCGCCCCCCGCTGAGCGTTCTGTTATTTCTGTAACCCACGACAACATATCCCCCATCCTTGGTTTGTTGAATATCAAATGCGGATTCTTTATGCAGAGGATCTGCGTTCGGGGTGTGATAAATGTTTTGCCAAATAATCTGTCCGTCCAGATCAAATTTTACAACCCACAAACCGGTAGTATCCAGTGCAAAAGAGTTTGTTTCGCCACACGCCACGTATCCACCATCAGAAGTGGGCCTTACTCTTTGGAATTTATCGCTTTTTTCACCACCATACGAGTAGGCCCAATCTTTGAAAGGAATACATTTTCCACGGAGTTGTATGGATATCCTTGGATTGACCTTGTCGCTGTTCCGGATTACAAGCGTAGCTTCTTTTTCTGTCATACTTTTCGGTTTAAAAGTTATGTTCATTATGCATGAATCCCCTGAAGTAATCACATCGCACTCCGAGGAAACAGAAAAACATTCGCTGTTCTTGCCTTGAATACTGGCGTCACAAATATGCAATTCACCTTCACCTGTATTGGATAAAATAATTGATTTGGTTTTACTTCTGTCTAAATTAACAATGCCAAAATCCAAAAAATCAGGAGAGACGGATATAGCAGGGAAATCCTGGGTAGAGGTGTATCTTATTTTCCCATTATCACAATCATAAATAAGATGCAGATTGTTTTCAGAGTCTTTAACCATATCACACATCCATGCCCAATAAGCACCACAATCATCTACTGTCTGAAAAACCCAGGATCCTGAAGAATTATTCGCATAATGCAGCTCACCGGCATCATATTTGTAATAGGCCAGGTGCACTGTATTATACTTATCAATGAATATTGAATTGCCTGCGCTTACAAAGTCTCCAAGCTCTACTACATCAATGTCCCATGAATTACCTTTTCTGACAGCATGTTTATGGTCCTGCCTGTTTTTTTCCGAAGCAGCGCCAACGTAGAATAAATGTGGGTTTTGAGCTGTGTCCAATTCAATATCAATGAACATTCCTTCCATTTGTCCCCCCATCCAGTCACTTTCTATTGCTTCCGGATTTTGCCAGTTGCCATTTGGCGCATTTGTTATGTAGACAGGTCCGCCCATGCTTTGTCCCATAACATATATGGCGAAATGAACACAACCGTTTTCATCCACTGCCATAGAACAATGGTCATATCCCTGAAAAATTAAGGTTTCGCTTTCCCAGTCACCTGATTTATTGGTTACATATCTTACAGGTGCTGAAAAAGCTATACCATATTTTTCCATATAACCTATATGAACATTGTTATCCGGATCCGTCCTGATAGTTAACCCCCAAACCCCATTATCATTTTCTTCCAGTGTTTCTGTCTGACTCCAGCTACCGTTTGTTTGAGTTCTATATCGAATGTAGTAAGGGAAACCACCGGAACCGCATTCTGCGTAACAAAGATGTACCGTATTAGTTGTATCAACTGCAAGATCAGCGAAAACAACATTGCCGTTTGTGGAGATTGTGTCTGTTTCCCAACATTCAGATTGGTTGGTTACGTAAACCAGCTCACCACCTCCTTCTTCCCAGTATTCACGGTTTTTATAGCACATGTGAATCATGCTGTCTGTGTCCAGTGCCAATCTTCCGGAACGTCCATTGCCTAAACTGAATGAATTCCAGTCTTGAGATAAAGCATTTAAAGAAAATAAAATAAACAAGCCAATGGCCGGAAAAATTCTGAAAAACTTGTAATAAGAATTCATGATTATTGCCCTCCGTTAGTTAGGATGTTTTATTTGCTTTTATAAATTTCTTCGGGTAGAGAATCAGTTGGGTATAATTCGGGATAAATCAACTTATAAAAACTTAATCACCAGCTCAATTTTGAATCCAATGTCATTCCTGTAAGACCAAAATTCTTATTAAACGTCAATAAGCTGTTCCATTTACGGAAGTTAATTGATATATCATCCAGCCAATCATCCTGACCATAATTGGATAATGAAGAAAAGACCAACAATAAAAATAACAGCAATTTTTTCATAACAATCATTTAATGTATGTTTAAAAAGATTTGAAATAAAGATGAAAAAGACAACAGATCAGTATTTCTTTATATTGAGTATCCATCTTAATTAGGTCTCGCTTTTGAAAGCACATTGGGATTATATGAAAGAGACTTGTCAGGAAGCCAGTACCAAAGTAGGCCAAGACGTTTTTAATTTTTTCTGTCATAAATTTTGGTACCTGGGCATGATGCTCATAAAGTTCATGAGCATAACCCGGTTATAAAATGAAACGGTGTAGCCATTGTAAATAAGATCGATAATAGAAATTTTTAGTCTTCGCATGGGTATTTTCAAATTTTATTCTTCATACTGTTGATATTGGTTTATTAGTTGTCCTTTCCACTTTCTGGGCTGATCCAGATTTTTACTCCGGGAAAATTCTTCAGCCTGGTGCATAAAAGCTTGCAGCCTTGTTTCCATTCCAGAGTCATCCTGCCCGTCATAGGCTATATTCTCCCAGGGTATGTTTTCATGGTCTTTTCTGAATACATGAGACACCGAACATATAAGCGTCCCCGGCATACAAGTAAAAGGCAAGAGATTGACCACACCTGATATACCGGTATCATACAATCCTGCTGCTGATCCCAAAGCCAGGGCAGGATCTCCGTCATAATCCTTATGCACATAGGGAAGGCATTTCTCAAGCATTCCCTTCAGAGGAATATCTCTTTCGTGTTCTATGGCATCTCCTGCAGCATTTAGCAATCTGCGTGCGGAAAGGTTTTGCGTATATGCCTGTATTTTTGATTTAATCAGTCCTTTGATGTCTCCCTTCCATTTGCTGTCGCGTGTATACCGGTATGTTGAATATATCAGCCACTCTGTAAAGGGTGCGACTATGGTTTCCGCACCCAGTGCTTCCAGTTTGTCGATAACAAATCCGTTGCAAAAAGCATTGTCCCGCATGAATATTTCTCCGACAATGGCTATGACGGGTTTTCTTTTTCCATTGACCAGAGGGACGTTTTGAAAATCAGTCACGCATTGCTTTATAACTACCGGAAGATCCCCGGTTCCCTGCTCTATCGATCGGACGATCCGTTCCAGACAATGCTGGTAAACTTTTTCGGTTTCCCCCTTAACATATTCGTAAGGTTTACGTTCCTGCTTCATCTTTCTTAGCAGGTCAATGGCCAGAGAACCTTTCCAGGCCCGGAACCGGAATTTCTGGGCCTGACCGCCGCTCACATCTTCATAGGCATTATCATTGCTCGGTGATATGATCTGGGCCTTTTGATATCCCAATCTGTCGAAGACAATCCTTTGCAATCGGTTATATTGGCCAAATCGACAAGGTCCGTTATGATCGGGCATAAAAAAACTTATCTTACCCGAATCAACACCGGGTTCACTTAACTTTTTCAGAAAACTGCCCAGTGTGCAAATCATGGGGAAACATTCATTGGAATTGGTATGTTTTCTTCCCAGCTCAATGTCTTTACTGTCCTGCATAGGCAAGACGTATGCTTCTATTCCGCAGCTGCGGGAGGCAGCGGCAACAGCTTCGCCTGCATCACACATATAGGGAAAGTAGAGTACCCTGTCATTTTGAGGCGCTGATTTCATGTTCCCAGGCCGAAAAACTTTTTCATCTTTCTTCCCCAGTTGCCTTGAACCTCGAAGGCTGTCGAGAAAAGCCTCTAACCGGGTGATCATTCCTGCATCCGCGCTGTGCTCATCGATCTCAAGATGAAGATAGGGCTTTCCTTTCATCTCTTCTGCCAAAAAATGGGTAATGAAAGAATCCGGTCCGCACCGGAAATTGCTGATGTGAATGGCATGAAGCTTATCATTTCTTTTGATGATCCTGGAGCCTTCCAGTATCTTTTGCCCGCTGGGCCAGTAAATCATACTGTAATCGTGAAATATATTCTCCTCCTTTAACGGGAGATAGTCCAGTGGTATAGGCAGCACATCCTGGTTGATCAGCTTATCGGCCACATGGAGATTCAGTTCCGGATCACCGGTATTATAAGGACGCCCCAGGATAACAACGGCCTCCTTATCTTCCGGCAGGCTGGCCAGTACTTCCCTGCCTCTATGCTCCACGGACCTTTCAAAATCTTCCTGGACCTTGTCAGCATCTGCAACGGCCCTGACTATCCTGGATCTTGAAATGCCGAATTTTTCTCCGAAAAATGACGACAATTCATTGTTGAGCACCCTGCCGAAATAACGGAAATGAAGCGTAGGAATCAGAAGTTTCTCTTTATCCTTTTCATCTTTCAATGCCCCGCGTATCATAAAGGGATAGGACTGAATCCAGGGACAGTTACAGTTGGAGGTGGGATTATCTTCCTCAGCTTTGGCATTGACAACAAAAGGAATGAATATATGATCCACCTCCTTTTCCAGTAGATTCAGAATATGGCCGTGCATCAGCTCCACTGGAAAACAGGTCTCAGCTACCAGCAACTCGAAAGATTCGCGGATGATCTTTTGATCGGTTGGATCGGAAAGAATGACATGGAATCCCAGTTCCTCAAAGAAAGTGCGCCAGAATGGAAATTGCTGATAAAAGATCATTAATGTCCGTGGGATACCTATTGTAGGTTTTCCATCGGACCTGCTTTCCTCAAAACCATTGATGAGCAACTCATACCGCTCTTTGAAAAGATTGGGGATCCCCTCTCCTCTGCCTTTCCTGTCATCTTTTTCGTATTTTTCACACCGCCCACCATAAAATAAAGGCTTCTGCTCTTCGCCTATCTTCACTCTGCGTATCTCGCACTGATTCGAACATCCGTTGCAGGTAAACCGGTCCAGGGAATACGGTACCTTACTTATGTCGAATCCCTTAAATCTTGTTTCTTTGCCATTCTTTACAGCCTCCCTGGATAACATGGCGGCACCAATTGCTCCTGTGATATCAAAATGAGGCGGAACGATAATTTTTTTACCGGTTACTTTTTCAAATGCTGCCACAACAGCCTTGTTGTTGGTAACGCCTCCCTGGAAAAATATTCGATCACCCACACGTTTGTTGCCTACCACTTTTTGCAAATAGTTGAATACAATGGAATAAGCCAAACCCGATACAAGATTTTCCTTGCTTACTCCCTTTTGCTGATGGGCATTCAGATCCGATTCAATAAAAACAGTACAACGATCCCCTAGATTTGCCGGTCCTCGAGCTTTAAAAGCCAGATTGGCAAAATCCTCATTGATATCAATGTTTAGTTTCTCTGCTTGCTCCTCAAGAAATGAACCGGTACCGGCAGCACATACTTTGTTCATTTCAAAGTCAACAACTATACCGTTTTGTATGCTGATAAACTTGGAGTCCTGGCCGCCGATCTCAAATATGGTATCCACTTGCGGATCGATTGCTATGGCAGCAGTGGCCTGGGTGGTAATCTCATTCCTGATGACATCGGCACCGACAAAATCGCCTGTTAGGTAGCGCCCTGAGCCGGTTGTACCGGCTGCTTTTACTTCCACAAGGTCACCAACCTCCCGGTATATCTCATCCAAGCCTTTACGTATGGCCTCCAAAGGTTTGCTGGCAGTTGGTAGGTATCTTCTCGCCACTACATTATTATCATTGTCAATAAGAACAAGGTTGGTGCTTAATGAACCCACATCCAGCCCAAGGTAAACCGGGATCTTTTCATCATTATCGATTTTTAGGGTTACTTCCTTTTGATAATTGGCCGTTGTCTCTTTCAAGGGTTCCAGTTGTTTGGTATTTTTTTGTCTGCTTTTCAGATAATCACCCAACAGCTGGGTCCCTCTAAAAAATATTTCTTTTGCCGGCTCTTGATCCAGGATATGAAAGATGGCACCGATGGCACCCATGGAAGCATGGTATTCCGGTATAATTAGCTCACCGTCGTTGAGATCAAATACTTCACGAAAGGCACGAATCACTCCACGGTTGGCAGCTACTCCACCCTGAAAGCTTACTGGTATCTCTACCTGTTTACCCCGGGCAAGGTTGCTTTTAAGATTCCGGACCATGGCAAAGCAAAGGCCGGCCACAATATCATGAACAGGAGTAGCGATCTGCTGAAGATGAATCATGTCGCTTTTGGCGAAAACACTGCACCGGCCAGCCATTCGCGGAGGATTTTCCGAACGGAGGGCCAGTTCACCGAACTCCTTTTCAATGGAAACTCCGATGCGTTT
>JAGXLC010000097.1:8857-12875 GCA_018334875.1 Bacteroidales bacterium
ACTCCGAATGTTATTCCAAAATCAGAGTCAGGGACAAAAAATATACCCTGGGTCATGTACAGGCCCAGTAGATAATCCTCAAATTCTTTATTTCTCAATAGATAATTTTTACGCAATTAGCTAAGTATAGCCGCTAAGCGCCTTTTTAGACTAGACTCATCAATTATAATTAGATTTTGCTGTTGAAAGCACATTGGGATTATATGACAGCGTTTTGTCAGGAAGCCAGTACCAAAGCGGGCCGAGGTCCTTTTTTACCTTTTCTCCTATAAATTGGGGCACCTGAGTGGTTTCCTTATTCAGGAAAGCCTGGAAATCCGAATCAGAGCGAAAATGCTTAAGCATATCAGACAGGAAACGTATTTTGCCGGAGCCACCGACAGTTAAAGACATAAAAAGGGTAATCCACCTGGAAGTGTTATAATGAATGGCGTTAAAACGACGATATTTAGCACGGAGCGAAAAACTGTATTTTAACAGATCAATCATATGCCTGTTAAATTCTTCCCATGTATAGTTTTTCGGTATAATATTCAAAGTGTGAACCGGTCTCATCATGTGAAAAGGAAAAGGAATTATCCTGTTTTCTTCTTCATACTTTAAATTGCTTTTTGTACTCTTACCAAATATGGATAGGATTTGATAGGAAGGATAAACTCCGGGTACAAGATCAATGAAACGTTTGGTTAGTGTGAAAGGCAACTCGCCTTTATCACTGTCAAAACCAAACATAAAATTAATATGTACCTGAGGAATATGCCTCTGTATCATATTTACCTGTTCAGCAGCTTTTTTTACTTTTTCCATTCCAATGTTTCTACCCATTTTTGATTTTTTCCCATATTCAAACCATGATTCAATGCCAGGCATAATGACAACAAATCCATTTCTCTGCAGTCTTTTAACATTGGATTCATTCAAAATGGATAAACTGCATTCGGCAACAAATTCTATACTACCTGATGGAACAACCGATTCAATGGCATCCATAAACTTATTGAACTGAACGCCAAAATTGGGATCAAACCACCCTACCCTTGGATGCTTCTTTGTTTTTACGAGAAAAGCAAGATCTTCCTTGACCTCTTCCATATCCAGCACCTGATAAGGGATATCAGAATCTATACAAAAATCACAATTGTAAGGACAACCAAGGCTACCAATCATTGGAAAGATTTTAACAACAGGCATTTTTTGGTGAACCTTTTCAATAAATTCCCATCTTTGCCTTATACCCGGCAGCGTTTTAGGTTGTGCCTGTGCTGTAAGATAAGTCCCAAATGCGTTCGTTAATTCAAAATTATGCAACAGATCCATTAATAATGCTTTATCAATTAATCCCATCACATAATCGAAATAACGGCAGGCATCTTCCGGATAGCATCTGGCGTGGGGACCACCCAGCACCGTAACAATCCCTTTGGAACGGTAATAATTGCTTAACGCATAGGCAAACTGGGCTGTAAAAGTGAAAGCACTGATAAAAACAAGATCCACATCATCCGGTGAAAGGTTTTTCAGCTTCTGCGATCCGGTAAATATCGAATAGTTTACTTCATGCCCTTCCTCCATACACCATACACCAATCACCTGAGGCATGATGCTCATGAAGTTCGGTAGCATAGCCCGGTTATAAATAGAATGGGTATAGCCATTGTAAATAAGATCGATGATTGAGATACGTAACTTTTTCATAAGCTTTGATTATATTTAAAATATTAATTCATAATGATTCCCAAATAGAAATTCTATTTTCAAAACATATTCATCCATCTTAATGCATGAAAATGTCTTACAACCTTACATCGTGTCAGGATTTGAAATCTATTAGAGAAGTTAATCCAGCTGGTTGTTCATAACTGTATCACTAAATGCCTCTTTGGTAGAAAATCTGATGTTATAGTGGTATCGCTGTAAAAATCTGGAAGGATCAGCAACAATTCCATACTTGGTAGTATTTATACAAGCAGGAGGTAAATTGATCATACGGGTTCGCCAAAGGATAGTAAAGATAAATCTTATTAACCATAAAGGCACAGGAAAAAATGGTTTGTCAGGAACCAATTCCTGAATGGTCGCATAATCATTGGGCACTAGGTTATAGGTTCCCCGGACATTGGGATCATCGATAACTAAATCCATCATGGATAACAGATCTTCCTGATGAAGCAACTGAATTTCACAGTACCGGCTAATTCGCAGCATAAATGGAAATTTGATCAGGATTGATACGGCGCTGCCTTTCTTATTATAATGTGGACCAACTACCGTACAAACACGTAAAATAGTGATTTTTACATTACAGGTTTCTCTATATTCATTCAATACATTTTCAATTTTTTTCTTATTTAATGCATACCTATAGTTTCCAGGCCTTACCTTTTTACTTTCGGGCATCCAGCGGTAGTTATCTGGCCAGGCACCGTAGATAGAAGTTGAGCTGAAAAATATAAACTTTTCAACCGATTTTGTGAGGTTTGCAACTTTAAGAATATTCTTTGTGCCCATTACATCGTTTTCGTATTCCGCATTTGAATCACGGAATTTATTATAGGAGCAAGCCAGATGTATCACATTTGTTGGCTTTTCACGGGAAAATATTTTTTTTATTCTGTTTTTATCCGCAATGCTCGCACAATAGAAGGTGAAATATTCATCATCCGGTAATGGATTGTTATGATCGATATCCACTCCCACAACCGGAATCTCGTTCCTGGCGAAATGGCCGGCAATTATACCTCCAAGACTACCAGAAGAACCTGAGATTAAAATTTTTTTGTGATTGAAATTGACATTTGAATTCATTTCAAAGCATGTTTTATTTTACTTTAATATCTATTTGTAATATAGCACTACATGAGTCTAGTCTAAAAGCCACCGTTTGGGATACAAGGCGCTTAGCGGCTGTTATAGACTATTATTTATCAGTAAAATATGTTCTATATTTATAGCTAATAAAGCCACTTAGCGCCTTTTTAAACTAAGAATCGATTTGCTAATGCTTTTATCAGGGAGTACGGAATTCAATCAGATAGCCCAATCCGCTCCAAATCGTATAGAGATGGATGTCCTGCATATTATCGGGAATGAGATCTACAGGAGGTTTGACTTTCTCCTGTTTGCCCATAAAGATACTGAAAAGCCTGGCTGCCCTCTCGTTCTCATCGGCAATTACAATCCTTGTTTTTGGTTTTGCTACCCTTATCATTTCATCAATGGCTTGCTTTTTATCGCCGAATAGGTTGATGGCACCCAGGTGAAAAACCACATCAAAAACATCGTCTTTAAATGGCAGTTCTTCGGCATTGGACCAGAACAGATCTGCCTGAAGATTCCATTTTTTAAGATTTCGCATGCATTTTCGAAGCATTTTCTGCTGGTTGTCTAAACCATAAAAGTAACCATAATCGCTTCTTCTCGATATAAATGGAATATTATCGCATGCCCCTATTCCTGTTTCAAGGATTTCTGCATTTGATGGAATTTCCAGTCTTTCCAGGACTTCCCGCCGGGCTTTTTTTACTCCTCCACAAGGAAGGAACATAAAATTTGTCAGAGGGGTATATAAACGACAATAAATTGAGCGGAAAAATTCCGCACGTTTACTGAATCGCCGGACTTCACCCTCCTGAAGGAAATGAATAAAGCCATCTTCTACAGGATAGCTTCTCCGGCAGGTTTTACATTCAAATACACCCTTTGTAATTTCCTCGGAAGCATTGTTTCCTCTGAAGTTCAAATCATTCTTGCATTTTGGACAACATAAAATATCTGCGGTAGTTTTCTTCATCGCTCCAGGATTTAATTATATGCATTTCGTATTTATTCCGGAGAAAGATTTTGTAGAACCAGAGTTGAATATTTCGGGTTAGTATACAGGGCGGGTGCCAAATCTGGTAGTTTTCATTCTTACCAGTTTCTTAATCAGTTTCATTTTTAACTTAAAACCTGAAAACTCAACCAGGCCAATGGATTCTCTGTTCATAAGGTCCGTTTTGCGGACTATATCTGCAACAGC
>JAGXLC010000098.1 GCA_018334875.1 Bacteroidales bacterium
GGGAATTTTAGACCATCTAAAGGAAGGAGAGGATGAAATTTCAATTCGTGATATTGTGATTAAGATGATCGCAAAGGTTTGGTATACTGTGAATTATTTTTATTTGTCTTTTGGCAAATGGGACCGGCTGGCCGCAGCAGTGGGATCCATCAGAAGCACTCTTAACTGTGATATTGATATAGAGGAGGATCAACTCATAGCTCTTGTTAAGGAACATATGGATCATAGAGAGATAGGAAACACTGTTGCAAAACTGGCACGCTATGTACCCTATAGGTTCCTGTCTCCATGGTTTGCATCAAAGATAAAAGGGATTGATGACAGGGATAAAAATAGGCTTTTAAAGGAGCTGGCCGAAGAAAGATTTTATTCTGAATTTCATTTTCCGCCATATCGATTTAGCAAGGATGAAAGCACCATTATCATTCAACCGGAATGGAGGGAATATTTCATCACACACATGAAAATTCTACAAGATTTCACATTGTGGCAATTATTGACTTTCCTGAGAAAGCGGAACCCCAATGTGCCCAACATTCAGACCAAGCTTTTCCCTCCACAAAAACGAGATTTTAAATATGCTAAAAGGTTCTGGAATTTGTATTTTGATGATCTCGGTCAGGTCAATTGTATATATTCCGGTTTGCCTGTGACATCCGAAAATTTTAACATCGATCATTTTGTTCCCTGGAGCTTTGTAACCCATGATCAATTATGGAACCTTCTTCCTATTCCCAAAGGAGTAAATTCTGCCAAGAGTGATCGTTTACCAGCCCGAAAATTCCTGGATGATTTTGGAGCGCTTCAGCATGATGCCTTTAACCGGGTGCTGAAAAAATACTCTTCTCAACCTAAATTACTGGAAGATTATTCCATTCTTTTTAATAAGGAGCTTGATGAAATACAGCAATTATCATGTAGTGCTTTTGTCGGAACTATTAAGGATACAGTTCAACCCCTTCTTCAGATTGCCGGTAATATGGGCTTTGAAGAAGGATGGGAATATTGAGGCAACAAACAACTTTTCAGGCTACAGGAAAGACTATGTTTGCCCAGCCAGGAGGGACAGGATACCCTCTATCAGCTTATCGACTTCATCGATTACACCGACCACCTCGAAGAACAATATTACCAGGAGCAGGATGAGGAGGTAATATAGAATTTTCTTCATTAAATTGTAATGAGACCCATCTTTTCTTTACTCATTGCTCTCCGAGAGTATTTTTAGAAGCAACTTGCCTTTGTCTGTCGTAACATAAGCCTGTTTGCTGCTTTTAACAACATTAGGATATGTATATTTGAGCCATTGGAATTGAACCAATGGTTTTATATAGTTATTAAAGTTTTTTGTGTGATTGGTCAAATTTAATTCCTTCTCAAGTATGTCTTTTCTTTTCTGAGGTTTCAAGCAGTACTTTAATACTATTTTGACTTGGTCACCAACTTGGTCACCAACCTGGTCACTAACCCGGTCACTTTTTTGTTGCAGCATCTGGTCGTCAATGGGCAGCATGGGAGCCGGGTAACTCAATACCTGAATGGAATCTCAAGGAAAAACCTGAACTTCTACGGGATTGTTGTAATCGTATATTAGCGGCAGAATTTAACAGGACCTGAGTTTTTTGTGCCTGATTTCCACCGTTATTTCGTTTTTCTCATTGGTAAGATATTTTTGGACTATTTGAAACGGATAATCCTGAAACAGAAAGATGAAAAAAGATAAAACCAAAGTGATCGAAAGGATCCAGGCAAGGTTAAAACCGGAAAACAGGCCAAGTGAATAACAGTTAATGTCAGAAAAGCAAGTGAATGAAATATTTCATAAGTCAACGCTCCTGGTTGGAGCGACCCAGTATAGCGTCCCTGTAATCAACATCTTTATGCAAAATATGGCTGATAAACCACTTCTTAATAAAAGTTTTGATTTTATCAAATAACATGTGGTTCATATAGCCATACTCCTGCCGCATCTCTTCTATACGTTTAATAAAGAACTCGTGTTGTTTTTTATGATATTCATACTTCTCATAGCCGTTTTCTTTCATAAGCTGCTCTTCTGACTGAAAATGGTATTGCAAATAATCTTCAAGTTCTGTGATCAGCTTATCAAGCTCTTCCGGTTCTTTCTTCTCATACACTTCAGATACTTTTTCAAACAGCTCGAAAAATTTCTTATGCTGTTGATCAATTACCGGAATATTTAAAATAAAACTCTCACTCCAGATACTTGTCATAATGATTAAGTTTTGGGATTGAAAAATGATGAGGTTACAAAAAAACCTAATTTGCCTGTTTGGCTCCAAAACCTGTTCGCGTCATAACGCCCCAGCCTTTTTTATTTTTCCTGAAAAAGAAGTCGTAGTTGCCTTTAAGGGAAAAATACACATTCATCGGATGAAAAATCACCATCTCTGCCATAGCAATAAGTATTATTTTCAAAAGAAACCTCGCCCCTTTATACCTGTTGAAAAGGAAGGTTTCATAAAATACTGCGAATGAAGAGAATGCCAGTGAAAATGAAAACACAAACAATAAGAGTAAAAAGAAAATCTGATAATTAACCATTCCCAGGGACAGGGCGACTAAAAAATAGACTATCCCAATGGTTTCCAATATGGGAGCAAACCATTCAAAAAGAACCCAGTAAGGGAAGCTAATCATTCCAATCCTGCCATATTTAGGATTCAAATACATGTTTTTGTGTTTTATCACCGTTTCTATTGAGCCCCTGGCCCACCTGTTTCTCTGTCGCGATAATATTTTAACCGTCGATGGCACCTCAGTCCAGCACAAGGGGTCAGGGATGAATGCAATTTTGTATTGCTCCTTTGCTACTCTATGCATGTATTTTCTCATGCGCACAACCAGCTCAAGGTCTTCACCCACGGTAGAAGTATCATAGCCACCCACTGTTTGTGCCAGCTTTTTATCGAACATTCCAAAAGCACCGGAAATAATCAGAAGCCCGTTAATTCTGCTCCAAGCCATCCGCCCCAGGGTAAAGGCTCTGAAGTATTCGAGAACCTGAAACTTTGCCCACAAATTTTTGGGATACCGCACTTTAACAATTCTCCCGTCTTTAACTTCGCACGAATTGGCTACACGAATAACACCCCCGGAAGCAATGACCCTTTTATTGCCACTGTCCTCCATAAAAGGTTTTACCATGCGCATAATGCCGTCCGGTTCAATAATGCTATCCACATCAATGGCGAGAAACAAATCGGATCTTGAAACATTGATCCCTGCATTCAGGGCATCTGCCTTTCCCCCATTTTCCTTATCCACAAAAATAAGATTAGAAAAGGCGTTGTTTAAGGATTTGTAAATGCCCCGGATTTTAGCTGTCTGAATGGTTTCGTTATGGGCATAATCTACTTTCACAAGTTCATAACTATTGATTGCCTTTTCAAGGCTATTATCCTGACTGCCATCGTTCACTATAATTACTTCGACCCTGGGATATTGAAGTGAAAGCAAACTCCGGATATTTTCCACAATTCCTTTTTCCTCATTGTAACATGGCGCTATAATGGAAACCGAAGGAAGTATTTCGTAACTTCTGATGGTTTTGTATCTGAAATATTTATTTTTTTTAATATAGGCTTTTAATTCAGAAGCTGACAAAACTGCAATGAGCAAATAGGATACAAAAAGAAAAGTTGCATAATACAAAAAAACATTGTTGAAAAACTCAAAAAACAGATTTGATATAACCATCATCAGTCTAATTTATATTAATGTCCGATATTTCATTAAAGGCCTTCTTCAATTCTATGTCATTTGAATCTTTAAAGGAGAGAAATCGACTTATATCATTATTGAATAAAATTCTCAGAATCTTTATTTTAATCAAGAGTGGCTGATTTTCAGATATTCTAACCATGAAACTTTGAAGGCGTTCATTATCAGCTTCTTGCATCTTATCAAGTATGGTTGACTTAACTTCATCGGGTTCAGCATCAAAATTTTCCAATACAGCATCCACTGCCTCGCGCTCTTCAGCCAGGTCAAGAAACGAATCCCATACCGTTTGTCTCAACAGTAGGTTTCGAATTTTTGAGTATTGCTCCTGAAAAAGCAGATGTTTGTATTCTTTTAATTTCCGGTTTTTAATGAGCAATGCTCCAACGATTTTTTTACTCACATGATTAGATGTTAAAAGATGCTCATAATCAATATTGGTTTTAAAATTTTTCAAAACAGCATTCACTATAACATTCATATCAAGCAATGACAAACGGTGTTTCCCCTCAATAAATGAAAGCTTTGTGTCACTGTTCCCTTTTAACCTGACAAGGGCGGCAAAAGCTTCGGTACGGAGCGCGTAATTTCTGCTTTTCGTGTAATATAAAATCCGCTCATTGTAGTCATTGATACGCAAATAGGACAACATCTTCATGGCAATAATGCGTTCCACGTTGTTGAGGCTATAGAGTAAAGCTTTTTGTTTGTTATATAATCCCAGATCTTTTAACAGAATAGTGAATTTCGGGCTAAGGTCGATGGTGAGTGCTTCCTGAATACGGGTATATACACTGAACAAGGCGAATATTTGAATCCATTTGACGGTGAAGGGTTTTATCGTGCTGACAAAGGCATTTTTTTCATGCGCGTTGTTATATTTTTCTGACAACAGATAATCCGCCAACTTTTCGGCAAAATATTTTTCATACATTGAAGTCAATTTTTCATCTCTTTCTCGCTTATTGTCATAATAAATGCTAAGAAGAAAAAGTATTAAAAAAAGAAGGAGGGAAAAAACAATAAAACACACAACAAAGTACAACCATATTTCAAGACCCCTGAGGTGTGCATAAAAAGGGTTGACAATATTGATGTTATATATTGTTATCCCGGGGGTATAAAAGAAATAGACCAGACTTATGATTAACAAAGTCAGTATAACCCTGAGGGAAATTTGGGTTGTTTTTTTTAAATATTGACGCAGTAATAAACTCATCCTATAGCCTGTACTTAAATATTAACTCAATTAAAAACCTGTTGCGAAAGGCATCAGGGGTATGTTCTTCGTAGGCATAACCAGCTGATAATTTCAACTCATTGACCTGCCCGATCTGAATATTCTTCTCGATTTTTATACGGTAACTATTTAGTCTGAGCAATTCAAAAGAGGGGTCTACAGCATATCTTTCATCGGGCGAATTGCCATAAGCAATTTCAACACCCCAATAATTGACCGGATTAATTTGAAAATATCGTACATTAAACACAGTGGTCAGCGCGTTACCGTTTTCGCCAAAAACATAAAAAGGCCGAAGGGCCATCCATAGATTAGAGAAATACTTTCCAATATGACCTGTGGTAATAAAAACATTCTTTGAGCCGCTATTCAGGTAGCGCCCTCCAAGGCTTGCTTCCAGGCTATTGTATAGCGGCAGGTAATATTCCATTCCGGCCCTGTGTTGGGGGAAAAGTCTGTTTTTGATACCTATTCCATAATTGACATACAAATAATGCCCGTTATTGAATACATGGTAGTAATCCGATTCCACCTGCACATCACTGGTATTAAAACGATGTGCATAATTGAGCCGGGTTTGCAGAGTATGCCGATCGATTTTGAAACCATAGTCAAGGTAGGCAAGGTGGTAGGGTTTCGGGTTATTACCCTCAAAAATATCAGTCGAGTAGAAAGCAGATAATATATTCTGTCTGTCCCGCATCATCATTTCATTGTAGATCGTTTTGATGGCCGCCGAGTCGAGCAGCGCAGCATTCTTTTCAGCATAATCAATGCCTTCCGAATATCTGCCAAGGCCTTTATAAGCCAACATCTTTTTTAAAGCTAAATTATAGCTGTCCGGGTAGCCATGCTCCCTTGCCACGGAAATTTTATCCTGTAAAGCCCTGTAGCGGCCACTCCAGAGCAGAATATTGAGCCAACTGTCATATAGTTCCTTATACTCAGGATTAATTTGCCGGGCCTGCTCAATGTATTTAAGGGCCTTGTTGTAATTTCCATCCCATGCATGAACATTGCCGATAAAAACCATTACATCGTATCTTGAAGAATCTGCCTCAAGAACTTTTTTCGCCTCTTCTATGGCTTCAGCATAGTTTTGACGTTGTGCATGGTTTATGGCCGAATTGAACAGAGAGTCAGCATTTATTTGACTTAGTGCACCAAAAGGCAGGCAATTTAACAACAGAATAACAAATATCTTTTTAATCATTTTTCCATCCTTTATGCTTGATCTATGAATCCCCTCCAAACAATTTTTGGCTGATTTTTCTCTGCTCATGCCAGCGCTCTGGCTTTGGTTTTTTCACTGATATGCTTCATTAAGTGTTCGGGATCAAAGGGCTTTTTAAAAAAATAATGGGCTCCCTGGTATAATACTTTTTTTTCCTCCCAGTATTCGACATTACTTAAATAATACACAGGACATTTGATTTTCTTTTTCTGTCGCAAGATATGCAATATTTCATGGCTGGCCGTACCCGTTATAAAGTCATCTAAAATAATCAGGTCGGTTGTTATGTCAGGGCTAATTGATTTAACTCCTGAAAAAGAGTTGCACACAACGACAGAAGCATTCTCGATCCATAATTTAAATGCTTTTTTCAACAGGGCATTTAAGATAAGGTCTTCGCAAATGATTATAATCCTAAAAGGTTCGTTCATCATTCATCCTTTTGCAATTTATGACAACAGGGTATCCAACTTATCACGGGCCATATGGCTTTCTGTATTTAATCTTATGACGCCTCCCGTTACAGGTATATCTTCCTGGTATTTTGATTTGTCATACGAACATACAATTCCATAGTTTTGTTTTTATCGCTTTAATTTCCCCATTCTTTAAGATCTGGCTATTGGTTAGATCAACAGGCGTTTATTGCATTCTGTATGATTTTTTTAGTTTAGATTATAGAGTCAGATTATCAGTCGTTTCCCCGGGGTAAAGAATGTATGGCTGAAAGATTACCTTTAGAAAATCAATGTGCCACTTCCCAACACCCCCGCTGGGATTCGGACGAGAACTGTCATGAATTTTATTAGGGGCTCAGGGAGAAATCTCTGGATGTGATGGAAGAAAATTTTGCAAGGCCGGGATTTTCGTTTTATTTTGATGTTGTAAAAAGCTATTGTCTATGCATCGTTTTACCCTTTTGGCCGTTCTTTTTGCGGCAATCTATCTTTTACCGGGTATGCAGGATCAGGCTGCTGCCAGGGGCCGGAGTGTCCGGCAGGATACCATCCAGAAGATGCCGCTGGAAGTGCTGGTGACCAACACCCAGAATGATCCGCGGCAAGGCGAGGAGGTGGTGTTTGTCGATACGCTTTCTCAGGTAGAATACCGGGGCATCACCGGCAGCAATGGTAAGTTCAGGATTCAACTGCCCGAGGGCAGCACTTACCTGGTGAAGATCAAAGGCATCTCCGACCAGCAGGACTACCAGGTCTTCTCCATACCAGAGCTTGCTGATAACAGGCAATACCGGACCAGCCAGTTTTTGATCAAATACGACCCGCCCACTGTCTATACCCTGGACAACGTGTATTTTGGTTCCAACAAGGCCACCTTACGGGAGGCTTCTTATAAGGAACTGAATGAACTGGTGGAATATATGGAACGGCGGAAGCACATCCGCGTTGAGATCGCCGGGCATACCGACAATGTAGGCTCCAAAGAAGCCAACCTAAAGCTTTCCCGCAGAAGGGCCCGCCGGGTCAAAGCCTACCTGGTCAGCCAGGGCATCGCGGAAGGACGCATTGAAGCCAGGGGCTATGGAGAAGATCATCCGGTAGCCGGCAACAATACCGAAGCGGGAAGACAAAAAAACCGCCGCACCGAAGTCCGTATACTCGAAGATTCCAGGTAATATTTTCCGGCTTCATTATCGCCAATGTGGCTAAAACAAAGGTAATGACAAAAGAACCCCTGCTTTCTTTAGCTTCAGATTGAGAGGAAAATGATCGCTCCCGAAAATTATCCGGGTCTCATATTTTTTTCAGTCTATGTCCACAGTTAAATACAGTGTCCATATGATAGAACCTGCCTCGCTTTCTGCGGAAACTACCGAGCCACCTGTCTCTGCCTCGGCCAGCCCGAATACCAGATCGGAATTGGGTTCCGAATCGAAGGGGGTTTCGTTCATCAGCTGCCATTCGCCGTCGTCATTCCGGGCATAAACCTTTTGTATATCATTTATAACGGTCACCCCGGCATCTACGGGGATGGTTATGACACCTCTGTCTTTTTCAAGCCTTCCGACAGGATCAATCTTCCATGAACCACTTCGTACAATTTTTGAATCATTGTTGAATACGATTTCACCCGAATAATTTAATGTGGTGCCTTCGAAATTGATAAGCCCCATTTCTTTATCGATCTCCACCTCCATGCTGGCTGTTTCATCCCATTCGGGATACACATTGGTGTATCTAACGGTCATGGTGCCGGCGTAATCATGCTCCAGCAGTTGATCCGGCACCTTCTTATCTTCATCTTTCGAACAGGAAAAGTCAAGAAAGAGAAGAATTAGCGGAAGACAAAAGGTAAAATACCTGATGTGACCTATTGCTTTCATAGGTTAGAATGTTTGATGGTTATTTAATGTTTGACTATACGGGCAATGCTTATATGCTTCCCGCCCATTGCCCTGATTAGGTAGACCCCGTCAGGACAGGATGATAGATCGAGCAGCAGGGTCTGGCCGGTAACATTCATGCTGATCACCTCTGCTCCGGTGATGGTAGTCACTTTAAGCATCTCAACCTTGCTGTCTTCGCCCAGCTCAATCTTCAGCAAGCCATTGGTCGGGTTGGGGTAAACCGTCAGCCCGTTTCGTTCAACCCGGGAAATTTTATCCGGCACATCTTCCGGGTTTTCTGTTTCATAAGCCCCTATATCCACCGTGTCGTTCTTGATTCGGGGTTCACCGTCGAGATCGACGGCTACCGTCACAGAATCGTTCAGGCCTGCATTGATGCAAGGGGATATTTCCTCAATGTGGAAATCACCTTCTAACGTAGGAGCGTCTTCCGGATTGATTGCTGTTACAAAGAGGGGGTCTTCATCCAGAATCTCATGATAGACGATGGAATTGCTTCCTCCACGTCCGAAAGCTTCAGCTCCGCCCTGTATATCACAATGTGTAAAAGTGGGAGTTGCATCATGAAGATGCACCTCACTGCCCGAATCATCTGCCAGGTTATTCCAAAGAAGAGAGTTGACAAATACGGGTCCCATGTTTGTCATTCTTACTGCCCCACCCCATTCTGCTGAGTTACCGGTGAAAGTACAATTTTTCAGGATGGTGTTTTCCTCGGTCTGTGCGTTGTTTGTTGACGTGAAAAAGTCAATTCCACCACCGGAGTATTCTGCTTCGTTGCCACTGATGAGACAATTGACTAAAACAGGGCAGCTTGTGCCGTCGCTTACAATGTAAAGACCAGCTCCATCAATCGCTTCATTACCTTGTATTTTGCAATTCAGCAACTCAGGCTTGTTAACACTCAGATAACAGGACCAGATGCATAAGCCGGCTCCCATATAGGCTTTATTATTTTTAATGATACAATGATGGATTTTCGGGTTAGAAACGGAATTCCATTCGGTCGTTTCTATAAAAATCCCGGCTCCAAAAAGATCGGGGTTTTGGTCAGGCCATCTCGTTTCCGCTTGCCCGTCTTCCTTTTCGCTATTCCCGTGAATGATAATGAATCCATCCAGCAGTGTCTGATCCCCTGTATTGATGAGCCTCACCACATGGCGGGCATTGTCCGAATGGTCTTTCTCCTTGCCAATATTGCCGGTGAGGAAGGTTTCGTTGTTTTTCCAGTCTCTTTCTTCCAGGGAGTTTTCCGACCCGTCAAAGCCACCATAGAGTTTCACACCGTCCGGAATGACAAAGCTGGCATTCCTGTCGTCTCTCTCAATGTGAGATCCCCTGTCCGGGTAATAATAGCTTGCAGCCACCCATATAGAATCTCCGAAATCAGCTATATGAAGGGCATCCTGGAGGTCGTTGAAGGCATCTTCCCAGGATGTACCATCGTTGTAGCCTGAAGCATCCATATCAACATAGATGAGGGCTTGAGAGACAGGCCTCTCATAGGCGCCCATATCAACCGTTCCATTCTGTATCCGGTCGTTGCCATCCAAATCGATGTTTACGGTCACTGAATCATTTAGTCCGGCATCGATGCAAGGAGATCCGATAAGCAGGTGAAAGTCTCCACCGGTTGTCGGGGCTTCTTCAGGATCCACACCAGAAACAAATAGCGGGTCACTTTCCAGATTGTTATTGTAGGTAATATTGCTCGCGATGGTTTCAATTCCATCCAATCCACCCTGAATATTGCAATAGATCATTATAGGTGAAGAAAAGTTGAAGTACCCTTCATCGCCTTTCTCCCTGGCTCGGTTATTTCGAAAAATGCAGTTAACCAAATTGGGATCCATATGGCTAACTGCCAACCCTCCTCCAAACATACTTGTATAATTGCCACTGAAAGTACAGTTTTTCAGAATGGGTTGCCGAACTTCTGACTCATCCCCAAAAAAGTGCAATCCACCGCCATACACTTGGGACCTGTTACCACTGATGAGGCAATTGGTCAGGATGGGCTCGCATATGCCGTCCCGAAGACTTCTGAAATAGATGCCTCCTGCCCTGTGATCGGAAACATTGCCACGTATAATACAGTTGGTAAGTACCGGGCTGCTTTCTCCACCGGAATATACTACATTATACATTCCTCCTCCATTGTGGGCACTGTTGTTTTCAATTATGCAATTCACAATATTGGGATTACTTAAATGACCCTCCCCCGTACATTTATTGAAAATTCCTGCTCCACACTCATTGATCCATTCTCCTTCATCGGTATGTTCAGCCGAATTTCCGTACGCAATGGTAAAACCGTTCAGTATTGTTTCCTTACCTGTATTGATAAAGCAAACCACGTGATAGGTATTGTCTGAAGCGTCCCCTTGTATTCCGATGTCTCCGCTGAGAAGGGTTTCATTTGCTTGAGGATCCCGCTCGTAAAGACGGGACTCTGTCCCTTCAAATCCCCCATATAATTTTACACCGGAGGGTATTAAGAAAGTTACCTCTCTGGAATCCGGAACATTGATATTATCAAGATCTAATGCTTCAGAAGGATAATACGTGCCCTCAGCTACCCAGATGGAATCCCCCGGCATGGCTTTATCCAGGCCATCCTGGAGATTGTTGAAAGCATCTTCCCAGGATGTACCATCGTTGTAGCCTGAAGCATCCATATCAACAAATATAAGCTCTGGCTGGGGTTCAGCGGAAGTGGTAAAGCTTTTTTCCTGAGCGAAGGCCGATCCGGCAAAACAATTATCCACACTTTGCACGCTCCAGTAGTAGGTGGTATTGGGCTGCAACCCGTATACCATATAGCTGGTATCCAGGCCGGCGTTCCCCATTTTCGGAACCTGCCTGAAGCCGTCTGCCAGGGAAAGCGGGGAGATGATCTGCGAACCGCCCGGACTGGTTCCCATGCGAAGGTTATAAGTAAGGCCTTTCTGAGCCGTTTCATTATCGGAACCCGTGTTCCAGATGAGTCTGACACTATCCATACCTGCTTCTACCGCCAGAGCTTCCGGTGCTTCCGGTGGGGTGTTGGCCCGGGCTCTGTTATTTTTGAAGATCGCAGATACAGGTCCGTCTTCCCCCCAACCGGTCAGGAGCAGATCCAGATCCCCGTCGTTGTCGTAATCCGCCCAGGCTGCAGCGCTACGGCCAAGATCAGGAAAATATTGGTTATAAGGCCAAAAAGAACCTTCATGGTTCTCGTAGAGCACGGTATGGGCTTCCAGACCGGTCTTGGTTCCCGAAACAATCAAATCCGGATCCCCGTCGTTGTCATAATCACCCCAGGCAACAGAGCCGCTCTTTATGTTCTGAATATTAGATTTCAGAGAGTAAGCCCAGGTAGCCGGACCCTCGTGAGTAACACATTCAAAGATACAAGAATAGGCTGTGTCTGCATTATCGCCTGCCATAACAATGTCCAAATCCCCATCCATGTCAAAATCTCCGACATCTGCAGTTCGACCCTGAATGCTGTTCAAAACAGACTGGACATTAGAAAAGCCGGGTAAATCATTTCTGTATTGCGATTTTGTTGCTTCCAAACCACTTGAAAGCACATCCAGGTCGCCATCCCCGTCAAAATCGCCCCAGTTGGCAACAGAACTCCAAACCGGCTCAAAACCGTAATTGTTGTATTCAAAATCGTTGTCCGTATTGATGTTGTTGATATAAATACCGGCATATTCCGAGCCTGATCCCTTACCATTGATCAGCAGGTCATAATCCCCGTCGTGATCATAATCACCCCAGTCCACGGATCCACTCGTTACACCATGCAGCCCAAGATCCGTTTCCACAAAAGTGCCTTCAACCTGTTTATAAAGCATGGTATAATATTCGTCAGGCTGACCGTCTTTGGCGCCTGTTATGATGAAGTCGAGCATACCGTCGTTGTTAAAGTCGGTCCAGCCGCAGGACTTATCGGATCCTGCCATCACCCCCTGAAGATTCATCTCTGTATCTTCCAGGACACCATCATTGTTCTGGTAAATTTTTGTGATGTATTCCGAATTGCTGCCCGTCCAGCCGGTCATCAGCAGGTCCGGATCGCCGTCGGCATCGTAATCACCCCATGCAACCGAAGCATGCGATATGCTGTCCAGGGCCAGATCCACATCTTCGAATCCTTCCTCTCCAGAAGGGGTTGTAGAGGTTTGGCCCAGCAGAGGAACATTCACTT
>JAGXLC010000099.1 GCA_018334875.1 Bacteroidales bacterium
ATAGTCAATTGTTGTTCGAATCTCTTTCTCATATTTGAATTTTTTGGTAAGTGATGATAAAATTATGCGAATCTCAAAGGGCTAACACCATAAAAATCCCCATTTTTCGCGAAAATTACAACAAAATCACTAAAGAGATTTAAACAAGTTATTAACAATATTATTTTGATTTTCAATTATTTGAATGATTTCTTAGAAGCACTAAATAGTTAAATCAAGGTTCCCGCTTGGGTAATTCAAATCTTCTTAGAATTGATATGATAGGAATTAATCTTCCGTCTATTATCCATGCTGATGCCTTCTGCCCCCGGTATATACACTCTGTATGGCCGCAGTGGCTGCAGTAATTTTCCCGTGTGCGTGATACATTTTTACCAATACGCGGGACCCTGTTTATTGATTTTCCATCGGCTTCCCAATGGTTGCCAATATTCCGCCGTCCACATAAAGAATATGCCCATTGACAAAATCGGAAGCCTCTGACGCCAGGAAAATAGCTGAACCGGCTAACTGCCCTGGTTCACCCCATACACCGGCTGGTGTCCGGGTTTTTATGAACTCATGGAGTGGATGCCCGTCCTTTCGGATCGGAGCCGTTTGTTCTGTGGCAAAGTATCCGGGGCCGATCCCGTTTACCTGAATATTATACCGTGCCCATTCAGTGGCCATATTGCGTGTGAGCATCTTTAGTCCGCCTTTGGCTGCGGCATAGGCTCCTACCGTATCACGGCCCATTTCGCTCATCATGGAGCAAATGTTGATGATTTTGCCCTTTTGGCGTTTGATCATGTCCTGAACTACATGTTTTGCCATTATAAAGGGACCCACAAGATCGACATCGATTACCTCTTTATAATCCTCCACATCCATCTCAGCGAGTGGTATTCTTTTAATGATCCCTGCATTGTTTACCAAAATGTCCACGGGACCAACCTCCTTTTCGATTTTACTGACGTTTTCGTAAACTTCCTTTTCCTGGGTTACATCAAACAGATAGGAATGTACATCCAAACCATATTCCTTGTAATCTTTTACAGCTCTTTCCATTTTTTCAGGAGAATGGCCATTTATTATCAGGTTCGCTCCGGCATCTCCCAGGCCTTTGGCCATGGCCATTCCCAGCCCGTGGGTGGCGCCTGTGAGCAAGGCGTTTTTGCCCGATAAATCGAATAGGTTTAGTGACATAGTGAATATTTTTAAAGTATAAATGTAAAAAATAATCATTTATTAGGAACACTTGATATTAAATATTTTTATAAATGCAAATATTGAGACCGGTCTAAGAAGGCGTTAAGCGGCTATATTAGCTATACATACAAAACATATTTTATTGAGAAACAAAAAACTACAATAACCGCTAAACGCCTTGTACCTCTGAAAATGGCTTTTTAAACTAGACTCAATATTGATATGATAAATTGAACGGGCTTAATTAATGTTTAAAAACCAGCTGAGTGAGGATAAATTTTTGTACATTTGGGCACCTAAACCGAATAGGACTTGGATTAAGAAGTTATTTCAATATGTATTAGAAACTATTTCGGAAAAAGATTTGACTTTAAAATTAAATAATAGAATTATGCGCGTATTTAATCCTGAATTGATGCATCCTAGCGATCAGATAACCCTGATAATTGATCGTATATACAAACGGGGTTTAACCACTACTTCCGGAGGAAATATTTCTATAATCGATGATAGTGGTGATATTTGGGTAACACCCGCCGCTGTAGATAAGGGTTCACTGCAGAGGGATGACATTGTAAAGGTTAAGAGTGACGGTACACAAGTCGGCCGGCACAAGCCTTCTTCGGAATTTCCTTTTCACAAGGCGATCTATGAATGCAGACCCGATATCAAGGCGATCATCCATGCCCATCCACCTGCTTTGGTTTCATTTAGTGTTACACGACAAATCCCCAATACCAATATTATACCCCAGGCACGCAATGTATGCGGACCTATAGCTTATGCTTCATATGCCCTTCCGGGCAGCAGTGAGTTGGGAGAAAGGATTGCTAAAGAGTTTAAGAATAACTACAACGCCGTGATCATGGAAAATCACGGGACCGTTGTCGGGGGCACCGATCTGAGCGACGCTTTCCAACGTTTTGAGACGCTTGAGTTTTCCGGAAGAACAATTATCAACGGGAAGACAATTGGCGAACCGGTGTACCTGTCTGATGAAGATATAAAGAATTTTGAAGAACAGATACCCCATCTGCAACCTGAAATGGAACATGTTACCCATCCGTCTGATGAAAGAGATATCAGAGAATTTATGGTCAGTATGGTTAAAAGAGCATGTGAGCAAGGGCTGATGATCAGTTCCTACGGGACAATTTCTGTAAGATGGAGAGAAGATGATTTTTTAATAACACCCACCAATATGTCACGATGGGATATACAACGGGAAGATATTGTTCAGATCAGGAATGGCAAAAGAGAGCCGGATAAAATGCCGAGCCGCGGGTTGTGGCTTCACCAGGAGATATACAGAAGAAATCCAAAGGTTAATTCTATTATTATCACACAATCTCCTTATTTGATGGCTTTTGGAGTAACAGGGGAGAAGTTTGATGTAAGAACAATTCCCGAGAGCTGGATATTTCTGCAGGATGTTCCCAATGTGCCTTTTGGCTCCCATTTCAGGGATAAAAATACCATGCTGAATCTGGTAGAGGAGGATATCTCCTGTATCATCATCGAAAACGATTCCGTGCTGGTTACCGGTAATGCCCTTTTGGATGCCTTCGACCGCCTTGAAGTGGCTGAGTTTAGTGCAAAATCACTGACCATGAGTCAGCCATTGGGAAAATTAAATCCCATCAACGAGGAGCAGATCAGGGAGCTCAGAAAGAAGTTCCTTTCTTAACTAGTAGTTCGTTCATGAAATAACTTGACTTTTTAAATAAAATTACTTATCTTTATGCCAAAAAATTATGGCATACAAGAAAAGACCTAAGCTTACTTGTTCAGAAAAGGACAAAGAGCAACTGATTAAAATATCAAAGAGCAAGACCGAAGAGTTTCGGAAGGTTCAACGTGCAAAAATTTTTCTTTCATACATGAACGGTATACCGGTATCAAATATTTCAAAAGAAGTTGGCCTAAGTCGGGAAGCTATATATTCTAACATTGATAAGGCATTAGCGTTCGGACCTATTGCGGCATTAGAGGATTTATCCGGCCGGGGCTCAAAATCTAAAATCAGCGATGAAGACAAGGCATGGGTTGTCCATTTGGCGTGTTCCTCCCCAAAAGATTATGGTTATGCAAATGAAGTGTGGACGTATAGCTTGCTGGCTAAACATATCAGAGAGAACTGTGAGGAGAAGGGATACCCCAAATTAAAAAAGGCAGGCAAAAGCTTTGTGTACGGCATTCTTGACAAGGCGGAAATAAAGCCACATAAGATGACTTACTACCTTGAGAAGCGAGATGATAAATTTGAGGAAAAAATGGCACAAGTGCTTGCTGTATATAAAGAGGTGCAATTAATCAATGCCGATGAAAATCAGGAAGGAAAAAATGACAGGGATTTGAGGAAACAAACAACAGTTTCATTTGATGAAAAACCAGGTATACAGGCAATTAAAAATATTGCTGCGCAATTATTACCCGTGCCAGGTAAGCACAAAACCATAGCTCGGGATTATGAATATAAAAGATTGGGGACCCTAACTTTGCTTGCCGGAATTGATTTACATGATGGAACTATAATACCTATGGTTGAAAATAGGCACAGAAGTGCAGAATTCGTAAAGTATTTGCAAAAGCTGATAGACCATTATCCGCCTGACTGGAAAATACGAATTATACTGGATAATCATTCTGCCCATCGATCGAAGGAAACAATAAAATTTTTAGAAACAGTGCCCAATAAATTCGAGTTCATTTTCACACCAACCCACGGTTCATGGCTAAATATGATTGAAATGTTTTTCAGTAAAATAGCAAGAAGTTTTCTCAAGCATATCCGAGTAGATAGCATAGATGAGCTTAAGCAAAGAATATATCAGGGAATTGAAGAGATAAATCAGGAACCGGTTATTTTCAAATGGAGGTACAAGATGGAAGATGAGAAAGTAGAAACAATGCAAATGCCAACTTAATTAAAGAACGGACTACTAGCTAATGAAAATCTAAAGGGATTTTGGAATAATAGCCATTTTCATTGAAAAAAATTCTATGCCAAGGCATAAAAAAAATGCGTGTAAATGTGTATTCTTATCGTTTTTTTTATTTTTGAAAGAAAAATTTATTCACATTTAATCCTAAAGCTATGGACAAAACAACTAACGGTTACCATATTAGCTTTTTCAAACCTACCACGCCTCAGGCCAGATATAACAGGAATATGGTCCTTTGGTTGGTGCTAATATGGGTAATTGCAATCTTTGGTTTTCAATTGCTTCTAAAACTGGTAGAAAAACCAACCCCGGAAGCCGCTTACATTAAATTTCAAAGGGCATGGCCCCAGGTAGAAAGGGGCGATGCAAGCGACAAAGAGTTGGCAGAGCTCGGACAGGCAACCCTTTCAGTTCTAGGGAAAATCATGCTTTCCGATGATGATAAAACTGTATTAACCGATGGCTTGAGCTATTCCGTCTATCAGCTCACACCCGATTCCCTGAAAGGAGAGCTGGTAGCAATGATCCGGGAATTTGAACAAAAGCGGGAAAGCATTGATAACATATCGAATCCTGATTATATAGCCGCGAAAATGAAATTATCGGACGAACTAAGTCCGGTTTTAAATCTTTCTTCTCTGGATATCCGGTCAAAGATTTTGCCTTTGGAAATTAAGTCGGTAGGCATAGAGGATTTAAAGGAGGGAACAAAAACAAACCTGCCCAAAGTGATGAAAAAATATCTCATCCACAATCAATCGTTTTTAACGAATTTTAAATTTTTGGGATTTCCTTTCCATTATTTTTATACCGCTGTTTTCCTGCTTATATTGTTTGTAGGCCTCTGCTTGTTATATTGTATATTGACGGACCGGGTAAATGCCAAATTAAATATCGCAGACTAAAATCAATTATTCCATTTTAAAATCCAATAAATATGAAAAAAGCATATTTACTACTATGGTCTTTACTATCATTTCCCCTGGCTTCTCATGCTGCCACGGCAGCTACGCAACTAGAGGGCAGCTTTAAAGTAGGTCCTGCAATCATCTTAATTACCATACTGGTTCTTTTTGTTCTGGTGGGTATATTTTTCAGAGCAAAGGATACCACCGACTTTTATGCGGCCGGCAGAAAAATATCGAAAGTGGGTTCGGGTATGGCTATTGCCTCAAACTGGATGAGCGCTGCCTCTTTTCTGGGTATGGCAGCACTTATGTATGGATCAGGTTATCATGGACTGGCCTACGTTATTGGCTGGACCGGAGGTTATGTATTGTTATTGATACTCATGGCAGGTCAAATAAGGAAATATGGCAAATACACAGCCGCCGATTTCATTGGAGACCGGTATTACTCTCAGACGCTCAGAGCGGTTGGTGCCATTATTGCCATTTTGATTTCGATATCCTATTGTGTTGGGCAGTTTGGTGGAATTGGTCTTATGTTCAAATGGATACTAGGCATCAATTATTCCTGGGCAGTAATTATTGGCGGTTCTATAGTTCTGGCATATACCCTTATCTCAGGTATGCTGGGAGTAACAAAAAACATGCAGATCCAATATGTCATCATCATCATCTCCTTCCTCATTCCTTTATTTATTCTGACCTATAAATTTGATTATTTCTGGGTTCTCCCCCAAATTGGCTATGGTTCGGTAGTATCTGATGCCATTACCGGGATTCCTTTAAGTGAGACCAAGCAATTGATCAATTCCATGGGTCATGAGTTTGCTATGGTTCCATCACCGGAGTATGCCATGCCCTGGGATTCTGCTACGGGGAAAACCTTTTTCCAGTTTATCGCGATTGCTTTTTCTTTAATGATTGGCACAGCAGGCCTTCCTCATGTTATTCAGCGTTTTTATGTTGTTCCCAAAGCCAGAGACGCTCGCTGGTCGGTTGTTTGGGGTTTGTTTTTCATTTGTATCCTTTATTGGAGTGCACCTGTTTATGCAGCCTTTGGAACAATACTTTCAGCAAATCCTGAAGTAGGAACACTTGCTAAAGATGCCATTGTGGTTTATACTGCCCAGCTTGGCAATGTACATCCGTTAATTGTTGGATTTCTGGCTGCCGGAGGTGTATCCGCTGCATTCTCAACTGTTTCCGGCTTACTGGTAGCGGGTTCATCGGCTTTCGCCCATGATTTATATGTTAAAGTCATCAATCCCGAGGCTTCGCTCAAAAGGCAATTATTGTATGCACGGCTTGCAACCATCTTAATGGCCATAATTATATCTGCAATAGCCCTGGCTAAACTCGCCCTTATTGGCCAACTGGTAGCTGTTGCCTTCTCACTGGCAGGTTGTACGATATTCCCCTTATTCCTGTTGGGTATCTGGTGGAGCGACTCGACCAAACAAGGAGCAATTGCAGGCCTTATAGCAGGTTGCATCGTTTCTCTCATATCATTGTCTTATTTTGTCGCAGGTAAAACGGGCGCTGTATGGCCACTTCACGACTTTATTGATTATTGGCTGGGGGCCTGGTATTTCGCATGGATCGGAGCTCCTCTGGCAATTGTTGTAAATATTGTAGTTTCTAAACTTTCAAAACAAACGCCCCTTGAAATACGTAGATTCCTAGTGGAAAAAGTTCATTCTTAATGGAAATATTCAATAACAGACCGACAAGGACACTTATAATAATTATGAGTGCCCTTGTTTTCATAGCGATTTTTATTTCGCATAAATACTATAAAGGGATTAATAATGCTGTTGATCCGCGGGTTAAGGAAGCAAGGTTATTGTATGAAAAATATAACGATTATACGAAAACCAATGAATTTGATTCCATCTTTCATCTGATGGATTCTATTGAAGCGACTTATTCCAAATATCCGCATTACAGGAATTCATATGAAACCGGTGTATTATACAACAACAAAGCTGCTTCATACCTTACCATGGCATTGTATATGGATTCTGTAAGCAATCAATCTGAAATGCAGGATTCAATGTTTTCTATGGCTGAAAAAATGGTAAATAAAAGCATCACTATTTATACAGATTGGTTGGAGCAGTTTGAGAATAAAAGCAATGAGGAGATCAAGAACATTATTGAACCCGAATTTTATCAGGGACTTGAACAATATTCCGTTGAATACCAGGAACTATTTATCAATAACAGAATAAAAGAAATCCAGGAAGCACAACTGGAAACAAAGCGGAGACTGTCAGTGAGCTATACGAATATGGGGATCATAAAAAGACATAAGATGCAATACGAAGAAGCGGCAAAAAATTATAAGACGGCCCTTGATATGTGGGAAAAAAACATTACTGCCGAGAACAATTTAAATCTGTTGTTGGGCAAACCCTTAAAAGAGCGCAGTTTTATCCGGAAATTGTTTCCTCCTGAACGCAATAAAGAATAAATCAAAAATTAGAATATGAAAAAGCACATTTTACTACTTACGACATTGGGTATATTAACAGTTTTAAGCAGCAAAGCCCAGGATGATGACAAGACATTTGGCATTCAGTTTTCGGGTTATGTGAAGAACGATTTTTTTTATGATTCGCGCCAGACTATCAGTGCCAGGGAAGGGCATTTTCTGTTATGGCCGGCAGCCGAATCACTCGACAACCAAAACAATGATATCAATGCAAACCCTGGTTTTAATTTTCTGGCTATTCAGTCGAGGCTAACCGGTACGATCAGTGGGCCAGATGCATTGGGCGCCAAGACTTCAGGTGTGATCGAGGGTGATTTTTTTGGACAGAATAACGACAATATCAATCTATTCAGGTTGCGGCATGCGATGATCAAACTTAAATGGCCAAATACCGAGCTGTTAACCGGTCAATACTGGAACCCGCTCTTTGTAACAGGATGTTTCCCAGGTACGATATCATTTAATACCGGTACCCCTTTGCAATCGTTTGCACGAAATCCCCAGATCAGGGTAACTCAAACGCTGGGAAATTTTCAGGTCATTGCGGCCGCTTTATCACAACGCGATTATACTTCCAGGGGAGCAAATGGTGCAAGTTCTATGTATCTTAGAAATGCAGCAATGCCTGATGCCCATTTCCAGTTGCATTATCACATGCAAAAGGAAGATTCGAATGCCGGCGTGTTAGTTGGCTCAGGAATAGCTTATAAAACCATTGTTCCAAGATTATACAGTGAAGTAACCATAATCCCGGTTAACCAAGTGGTTAACGAGTATAAAGTAGATGAAAAAGTAAAGGGATTAACAGCTATTGCTTTTTCAAAAGTCACCCTGAACCCCGTCACAATTAAGTTACAGGGACGGTATGGGGAGAACATACCAGATGTGCTTTCAATTAGTGGTTTCGCGGTTAAAGATGTGAAGAACACCACCACAGGTGAACTAAGCTATACCCCCTTAACCAATATTACCCTTTGGGGCGAAGTACATACCAATGGTAAAAAATGGCAGGTAGGTGTTTTTGGAGGCATTCTAAAAAACAATGGTACGAAAGAAGCCATGTCAGAATCTGACAATGCGGTTTATGGCTTAGCTACTAATATTGAATCATTAATAAGGGTTTCTCCACGGGTAACATTTGTAGCCAACAAGTTTAAAATTGCCGCAGAAATTGAATATACTTCTGCTGCATACGGCAGCAATTATGACGTGAACTATGAACCTGCAAATACCACCTCCGTTTCGAATACGAGAGTGTTACTGAGTACTATATATTCCTTCTAGTTAAAATGAAAATCGCAATTATATCAGACATACATGAGGATATAGTCAATTTAAAAACTGCTTTAAAGCAAATTGAAAAAATTCATGCGGATCAAATCGTATGCCTCGGTGATATTTCGGGATACAGCATTCCATACTACAATCACCTGGACACAAGAAATGCGCATGAATGTTTGCAATTAGTTCGATCGAATTGTGAATATGTTGTTCTTGGGAATCATGACATGCACGCAGCAGGCATCATTCCCAGGATCAACCCTGATTTTGGATACCCGGATAATTGGTTTCAACTGGATTACCATGAAAGAAAAAAAATTGCCTCTGATAAAATATGGTTGCATGAAGAAAATGATATAAATCCACTTTTTTCCCGGGATGATATTAAATATTTAAGATCATTACCTGAGTATGTTGTTCTACCTACAAAAAAGGGGAATATCCTGTTTTCACATTATGTATACCCCAATTTGACGGGTGTTGGAAAATCATTCTATACCTATTCTGATGAATTCAGAAAGCATTTTGAGTTTACCCGGCAAAAGAAGTCTCTTTATAGTTTTTTTGGCCATACCCATGTCAATGGTCTAATGAAGGTTATGCAAAAAAGGATAAAGAAATATAGATTTAGGCAAGCTGCTACAGTATCCAACCATAATGCGATTAGCGTGCCATCAATAGCTTTAAATGGCAAACGAAACGGTTTTTGTGTTTTTGATGTAAAAGAATTGGAAGTAAAGTCATTCAGAATATACTAAAACAGGATCATGGCATTGAATAAGAAATATAACTCATTCTTTTTTAGTATAATACTTCCTTCGATTATTGCAATCGTATTATTCATCATAGCCATTTGGGGGATTATATTGCCCTCATTTAAGAAAAACCTGATGGATCGGAAAAAAGAAATGACCCTCGAGCTTGTGAATGTTGCATGGAGTGTGTTGGATGATTACAATCAGGAATATATCAACGGTACATTAACAAAATCCGACGCCCAGGAAAGGGCAGCCAAACAGATTTCCCAAATGCGTTATGGCAGCGAAAATAAAGATTATTACTGGATAATCGATATGCATCCTACCATGATCATGCATCCATACAGGAATGAGCTGGAAAATAAAAACCTTTCGGAATATAAAGATCCAAATGGAAAAAGATTATTTGTCGAAGCGGTTGAATTGGTGAAAAAGCGAAATGAGGGTTTTATCCGCTATATGTGGCAATGGAAAGACGATCCCAACCGCATTGTCCCAAAATTGTCGTATGTCAAAGCTTTTCAGCCATGGGACTGGATTATAGGTACGGGCATATACATTGAGGATGTAAAACAGGAGATCGACCATCTGGAAAACCGATTAATTCATATTTCACTACTTATTACGGCAATTATTATAGCCATATTATCCTATGTTATTCGTCAAAGTTTGGGTATTGAAAACAAAAGAAGAGATGTAGAAGAGAAGCTCAAATTGTCGAGGCAAAAATACAAATCGCTTGTTGAAGCCTCCACTGAAGGCACCTTAATGATCGTAGATGAAGAAATAGTATTCAGCAACATCAAATTCAGCCAATTAATTGGCTTTGATATATCACAGCTCACAAACCTGAAATTTGAAGACTTGTTTAAAGCCAAATGGCGGGATATTGTTCAGTCATTTGATGACCCCACAAAATCCATCTCTTTTGAATCGCGAATCAAGAGTGGCAGAAATAAGGGGAAAGATGTGGTATTGTCCGTGTCAAAAGTAAAACATGGGAATAACGACGGATATATCGTTGTTGTAAAAGAAGTAACTCCTCAGAATACGATTGATAAGGAAACAGAAAATCTGGCCCGGGAATTAGAAACTGCTTTGCTGCTGATGAACCAACCCATTTACAGCTATGCAAGGGGTATTGTTAAATGTCACATGGATTCAACCATTCAGCATGTAATCGACCTCATGACAAGAAAAAGAAAGGACATTGTATTTGTTCACAAAGACAATACTATAATAGGAGTAATTAACACCAGCGATCTGAAAAAAAGGGTTCTGGCAAAAAATCTTGATTTACAAAGGAATACCCTGGAGATCATGAGCTCCCCTATAATTACCATATCAGAAAATGCCTTTTTATACGAGGCACTCCTGGATATGAAAAACAACCAGGTTTCACACCTTGGGGTTACGGACAATAAGGGGGAGATCTATGGAGTAATAAGTGAAAAAGATTTATTGCATATACAAAGCAATACCATAAGCAATTTAATACATGAAGCAGAAAAGGCTGAAAACATCCGTGAACTGAAAACCATTCATTCCAAATTACCAGTATTGATAAATGCATTGATAGAAGTCAGTACCAAAACACGAAATATCACTAACATTATTACAATCCTGGCAGATGCAATTTCCAGGCGGATAATAGATATGGCTATTGAGGAACTGGGACAACCACCTTGTGATTTTGCATTTATGACAATGGGGAGCGAGGGAAGAATGGAACAAACCTTGAAAACCGACCAGGATAATGCCATTGTATTTGAGGATCAGGGAAACGAAACACCCGCTGAAACGTATAGCTATTTTCAAAAACTCGGTGAAAGGATATGTAAGGATTTAAATTATGTGGGTTATAATTATTGCGAGGGAAATAATATGGCCCAAAACCCAAAATGGACCCAGCCAGTGTCAGTATGGAAAGAATACTTCTCCTCATGGATAAACAGCAGCGACCCCCAAAGTATACTGGATTCAAGCATTTTCTTTGATTTCAGATGCCTTTATGGCAAAGAAGAATTTATTGACACGCTCCGTCAACACGTGAATAAGGTTACTGTGAATAAACCTGTTTTCTTCTATCATTTAGCGCAGTCAATTATTAAGTTCAAGCCTCCATTAAGTATATTTGGCAACATTGTTGGAAACCATCAAGGTGCAGATGAAAACATCATCAGCATGAAGAAGATCCTTCTCCCTGTAACCGGGCTCATTCGAATATACGCACTTCAGAACAAAGTAAATGAGACCAATTCTGTTTTAAGGTTAAAGCAGTTATATGAGCAAAAAGTCCTAAACAGATCCCTATATGAAGAACTTTTGCAATCCTATAATTTTTTAATGTATCAAAGGTTGCGGTTCCAGTCCATAAGCATTCTAAACAATACAGCTCCCGGAAACGATATAGATGTTGGCCAGCTCACCCATCTTGAGGTCTCTACATTAAAAAAAGTTTTTAATGAGATATCAAATTTCCAGGAAAAGCTAAATTTTGATTTTAAGGGTGAGTGATAATAGAATATACCCCAGGTTACAGATGATTTTCATAAACCAACCTGTTTTTTACTTTTGCCTTTAAAAGTAAAATAAGCGATTCTGATAAGGCTGAGGCATGCATTTCATTCTTGCATGGTTCATTCTTGCATGGTTAGATATTGACTGAAGGTATTAACAATAAACCCGCTTACAACCAATTAAAATTCCGTTGAATATTCCATTATTTTCAGGTTAGGATTTACGGGTGCATGATTTTTTTAAAACTTCTGGGCGGTTATTTCTTACCTAAAAGTTTTTCCAATATCCTTTACCCTTGCACCCGGTTTCAATATATATGGGCATTATAAAAGGATTCAAGAAGGGCATTGTTCAAAATTATTACCTTTGTAAATATTTTCTTGACCTGATAGGATTTAAGAAGATGAAAGCCGAGAAGGCTATTGAGAGACATACATATCGAAAGTTGACATTTATTGGAGTATATATATACCTTAATAAAAAGAGATAAGCGATTCCTATGGATCTCACACATACATTTTCTTCTTGAATATACAGACATTGGTTATATATTCTTTAACTGCACCAGGAAGAACTTCATCTGGAAATAAACCTGACCATAATAACTTGTTTTAATGGAAATAACACTTAATGTTAGATGTTATAACACATAATATCAGATGTTAAGATTTATCAGCGAATGC